>SLNH01000228.1 GCA_007133195.1 Nannocystineae bacterium
CCGGTCCGCGCCGCCCGCTCCGTAGGCGACGATCCGGTGTTTTTGTCGTCGGGCGAAGGCGCCACCGTCACCTCCGCAGACGGCGACACCTTCATCGATCTGCTGGGCTCGTACGGACCGCTCATCCTCGGCCACGCCCACCCCGAGGTCGTCGAGACGATCCAGGCGGTGGCCCGCCAGGGGACGAGCTTCGGCGCGCCCACGGAGCTCGAGGTCAAGTTCGCCGAATCCATCACGGCGGCCGTCCCCTCGATCGAGAAACTGCGCGCCGTCTCGTCGGGCACCGAGGCGACGATGACCGCGCTGCGGACCGCGCGCGGGTACACCGGGCGCACGAAGGTCATCAAGGCGGAGGGCGGATTTCACGGCCACGCCGACTTCCTGCTCGTCGCCGCCGGGTCCGGCGCGGCCACCCTGGGCATCCCGGGCTCGGCCGGCGTCCCGGAGAGCTGCGCGCGAGACACCATCACGGTGCCCTACAACGACGTGGACGCCGTGCGCGCGGCCCTGGCCACCCACAAAGACGACGTGGCGGCCGTCATCGTGGAGCCTGTGGCCGGGAATATGGGCGTGGTCCCGCCCGCGCAGGGCTACCTCGAAGGGCTCCGCGAGCTCACCCGCGATCACGGCGCCCTCCTCATCTTCGACGAGGTGATCACCGGCTTTCGCGTCGCCTTCGGCGGCGCCCAAGAGCGCTACGGCGTCACCCCCGACCTCACGTGCCTCGGCAAGGTGATCGGCGGCGGCCTCCCGGCCGGCGCGTTCGGCGGACGGGCCGAAATCATGGACGTGCTCGCCCCCGAGGGAAAGGTCTATCAGGCCGGCACGCTGTCCGGAAATCCGCTCGCCATGGCCGCCGGCCTCAAGACCCTGGAGATCTTGAAGCGCCCCGACACCTACGATCGCCTCGAAGCGCTCGGCGCGCGGCTCGAGCAGGGGCTCGCTCGCGCCGCGGCGGACGCCGGCGTCAAGATGACCATCAACCGCGTCGGCTCGGTGCTCACGCCGTTTTTCTGCGAAGGTCCCGTCACCGACTACGCTTCGGCCAAGACCTCGGATACCGAGCGCTTTGCCCGGTTTTACCGCGGCATGCTCGCGCGCGGGGTGCTGTTCGCCCCGGCGCAGTTCGAAGGCATGTTCTTGAGCCTCGCTCACGATCCGGCGCACGTGGACGACGTGGTCCAGCGGGCAGCCGAAACCCTCTCCGATCAGGTGGTTCACGCGTAAGTCGTGAACCACGAAAAACGACGATCAAGAGGCCTAGCGAGGACACGAATGACCCGGAACCGGCCTGCGCCCGCCCTCGCCCCCGCCAGGGGCGGGCGCTGGTCGGTTCAACACTTTGCCCGAGCGTACCTAGCGGTTCACGGCGGAAGTCGTGAACACGAAAAACGACGATCAAGAGGCCTAGCGAGGACACGAATGACCCGGAACCGGCCTGCGCCCGCCCTCGCCCCCGCCAGGGGCGGGCGCTGGTCGGTTCAACACTTTGGCCGAGCGTACCTAGCCGATTGACCACCCGCGCAGCGCTGTGGTACTAGGCACGCGCTCTTGGAGGGACCTACGAGCGAGCGATTGCGCCCGCGACTTCCCCAGCCGAGTGATACGCCGTAACGATGCCTGCTAGCGATGGAAACGAAACGCGCCGCCCCGCGCTAAGGCGGGAAGCGGAACGCGAGCGCGAGCACCAGTGGAAGACGGTCTCGGCCGGCGCCGTCGGCATCGAGATGGCGGTCGCCATTTTGATCGGTGTGCTCGCGGGGCAGTGGCTCGACGGCCGCTTCGGCACCGATCCCATACTCACGATCGCTGGGGTACTCGTGGGCACGGCCGCTGCGTTCAAGGGCCTGATTCGCGTCGCCCGCCAGCACCAGCGGGATATGAGGCGGCAGGCCGACGAGGACCAGAGCGAACACCACGCGGAGCATCCCCCGGCCCGCGCTTCTTAGTCATGTCTCCGACTTTACCGACACGCATCGAGCGCCTCAATTATCTGCTGGCCGGCCTGCTCGCCGCCATCGGGGTGGTGTTCCTGTCCGCCCCGTATGCCCTCGGTCTCACGGTGGGCGCCGCCCTGTCCGCGCTCCACTTCTCGGGCCTGCGCTGGCTCGTCACGCGTGTTCGGACCCTCCCCGAAAAGCGCCGCAAGGGCGCTGCCATGTTGTTCCTTCCCCACCTCCTCGTGACGATGGCGGCGGTGGTGCTCGCGCTCGCGTACCTGCCACTGTCCGGGGGGGCTTTTCTCATCGGATTCTCGATCTTTTTCATCTCGATCGTCCTCGGCGTGGCGATCGAGTCCCTCTCGCCCGAAACCGAGGGATCGTCCTCCGAGGACGCCTCCTCGTAGCGGGCCGGTGACGACGTCATGGGCGACAGCACCACGTGGTTTGACTACCTCTTCCACTTCGAGTGGTTCCGAAGCCTCGATCGGTGGCTCCAGTACCACCTAGGCCGCGGGCCCGAGTCGGCCACCCCGTGGGACATCCCCGGTGTCCCCGCTGAGGCCGCGTACTGGACTCTCACCCACGTCTTTATCGCGATCGTCGCGGCGCTCATCATCATTTGGGGCTGCATCAAGTTTTTCCGCGCGGTGCGCGGCGGCGGGGAGTCTGCGATCGTACCGCCGGCGCGGCTCACCCCGCGCAACGCCTTCGAGCTCATTACCGACGCCGTGTACTCCACGATGGTGACGGTCATGGGCGAGAAGAACGCCAAGAAATACCTGCCGTTCATCGGCGCCTTCGCCCTGTTCATCCTGCTGTCGAACGTCTTCGCGCTCGTGCCCGGCTTCGCCGCGGCCACCGAGACGATGAAGACGAACCTCATATTGGCGCTCATCGTGTTTTTCGCGACCCATTACTTCGGGGTGCGAGAGCACGGCCTCGCCTACTTCAAACAGTTCCTCGGCCCGGTCCCGTGGCTGGCGCCGATCATGTTGCCCATCGAGATCGTGAGTCACTTGGCCCGGCCGGTGTCACTGTCCTTGCGTCTCACCGCCAACATCGCGGCAGACCACAAGGTCATCTTCGTCTTCTTCGGGCTCGTACCCCTGCTCTCGCCGGTGCCGTTCCTGCTCATGGGGCTCCTCGTCTCGATTCTTCAGGTTTTCGTCTTTTCCCTGCTGTCGATGGTCTACATCTCGATGGCGGTCTCACACGATCACTAGCTAAAACCGACGCCAAGGGAGATTTTGAAATGGTGAAGCAAACCACCAAGTACGTACTGATGCTCGCTGTCGGGCTCGCCGTGATGGCCATGAGCGGCGTCGCCTTCGGTCAGACCGACCAGGCCGCGGTCGAGGTCGCGCAGCAGGAGTCGTTCGGCTGGATGGCCATCGCCGCTGGCCTCGGCATCGGACTCGCCGCGTTCGGCGGCGCGCTCGGCATGGGTCGGGCCGCGGCGCAGTTCTTCGACGGCGTGTCGCGAAACCCAGGCGCCAGCGACAAGATGTTCGTGCCCTTCATCATCGCACTCGCGCTCATCGAGGCGATGGTCATCTACGCGCTCATCATCGCGTTCTTCCTCCAGGGCAACATCTAATCGGTTCGCCGCGGGCGCGGTCACGTTCCGCGCCCGCCGCGACCGCCCGCCGGGCGCCTGTCAGCGCCCGAACGAGATCCCGGCCAGCAGGAGCAGGCTCCTCGGCCCGCCGCTGAGCAGGCCGTAGCGAGCCTCCACGCTGAGCAGGTGCTCGTCGGACAGAAACACATCCGTGCCGACGCCCGCGTAGGGGCCCGCGTGTGTACGCTCGTCGTCGGGGGGCAGCGGATTGTTCGCGCGGTAGAGCGTCCCCCCGACGGTCACGGTGGCGAAGTGCGCCGCCGTCTCCGAGAGCAGAAACCGCGCCCCTAGCCCGAAGTTCATTTCGAGCACGCTCAGCGGCGACGCGACCACGGTGTCGCTGGTGGCGCCGAACCGGCTCCAAACCACGGACCAGTCGCCGCCGACGGACCAGGGCCGGGCCTCGCTCATGAGGTGGTAGCCGGCGCGCACGCCCCAGCTCACGCCCAACCGATAGTCGTCGGCGAGGCTGCCGATATTCTGGCGCCCCCCGACCACGAGTCCCAGGTTACCGCGGGGAGTCTCCGCGCTCGCGGGCGCCGGCTCCAACAGCAGCGGAGCGGCCACCAGCGCCGCGAACGCTGCGAGCCGAAGCGTCATCTTGGCACTGAACGCGCAGCTTGTGCGCCATCAAGACGCAAACTTCATGCGGTCTGGCAAACGGCTTGCCGGTTAGAACTTGTTGGTCGTGGCCAGGAAGGTCATCTTGTCGTTCGTGGCCCGAAGCCGCCTCGAAAGCGTTCGCACGAAGCTCCACAAGAGCTCGTAGGCCAAATCGCGATCGACGAACAGAAGGTCCTCGAGATCCTGGCGCCGAATCACGAATAGCCGCCCCCCCTCGTGGACCAAGGCGGTCGCCGACCGGGGCGCGTCGTCCAATAGCGCCATCTCGCCGAAGTACGCGCCCGCGCGCAGGACCGCGAGCGCCTCCTCGCCCATCCCGGGCACGAACCGGCTGATGCGGATGGCCCCCGACAGGATCATGTAAAACGAGTCGCCGGTATCGCCCTCGGCAAACACCTCGCCGCCCTTGGTGACGTCCACTTCGAGGCCGATATCCACCACGCGGCGAAGACGGGCCGGCGGCAAGTCGGCGAACAAGTCGATGGCGCCGAGCACATCCTCGAGCGGGCGCTCGGCGAGCTCCACGCCGCCCGCGCCATCGTCCCCGTCCGGTCGAGACTCATTCGACATGGCTGGGCTCCTAGCTAGCGTCGCACGCTCGTGTCCTGGATCAGCATTTGCGATAACGAGTCCGCCGTGCGAACCACGCTAGCCGTGCGCGAGCCACCGTTCGGCGTCCATGGCCGCCATGCACCCCGTGCCGGCCGCGGTGATGGCCTGCCGGTACACCTTGTCCGCAATGTCGCCGGCCGCGAACACCCCGGGCAGACTCGTCCGCGTCGTGCCGGGCTGAGCGAGCCGCACATAGCCCTGCTCGTCCAAGTCGAGCCACTTTTCCACGATCGACGTGTTGGGCTGGTGGCCGATGGCGACGAAGGCCATCTCGCAGGGAAGCTCCGAGCGCTCGCCGGTCTGCGTGTCCTCGAGGATCGCCTTCTCGATGCCCCCGGGACCCGCGTCTCCCACGATATCGACGACCTCTTTGTTGAGCGACCATTCGATCTTCGGGTTCTGCTTGGCCCGATCGAGCATGATCCGAGAGGCGCGAAACCCCTCCCGGCGATGCACGATGGTCACCTTGGAAGCGAAGCGGGTGAGGAACGTCGCCTCCTCCATCGCCGTGTCGCCGCCGCCCACCACGATGACCTCCTGGCCCTTGGCGAAGAAGCCATCGCAGGTCGCGCACGCCGACACCCCGTAGCCCATGAGCCGGCTTTCGCTTTCGAGGCCGAGGAGCTTGGCGCGCGCGCCCATGGCGAGCACGACCGCGTCTGCTTCGAACGTGTGTTGTGCCGTCCGCGCGACGAACGGCCTGCTCGACAGCTCCAGCTCGCTAACGTCGTCGGTGAATGCGCGCGCGCCGAACCTGAGCGCCTGCTCTCGGAACTTAACCATCAGATCCGGCCCGAGGACCCCTTCCGGGAAACCCGGGTAGTTTTCGACGTCGGTGGTGATGGTGAGCTGCCCGCCGGGCTCCGCACCCTCGACGACAATGGGCTCGAGCTCCGCGCGAGCCGCGTAAAGAGCCGCCGTGAGCCCCGCCGGACCGGAGCCGAGGATGAGGACGCGCGTCCGCTCTACCTGGTTGCTGCTTGTCATGATCGCCGCCTTGCCATTTCTAAAAGTTAGCGGACTTGCAGGCCCCGGCGCCACCCTGGCGCCGAGGGTTCGTCGGCCCGGCCAACCAGGCCCGAGTCTCGCTCACTGGCCCCGCGTCCACGTGCCCGTGCGGCCGCCGGACTTGGACTCGAGCTGCACACCGGCTATGCGCATACCTCGCTCTACACCCTTACACATGTCGTAGACCGTGAGCGCCGCTGCGGTGGCAGCCGTGAGCGCTTCCATTTCGGCCCCGGTCCTGTCCACCGCCCGAACGCGCGCCCAAATCGCCACGCCGGCCGGCGCGGACGTGGCGACTTCAAAGTCTACGGAAACGCCGGTCACGCGGATCGGGTGACAAAGGGGGATGAGCTCGGCCGTCCGCTTGAGCGCCTGCACGCCGCCGATCCGCGCGGTCGCGAGAACGTCGCCCTTGCCGACGGTCCCGTCGGCGATAAGGCGCGCCGTCTCCGGCTCCATCTCGACCCGAGCCGACGCCACCGCCTCGCGTAGGGTCTCGGGCTTGTCGCCGACATCGACCATCTGCGCCCGGCCCTGGTCGTCGATGTGCGTAAGCTTCGAGATCGTCACGCCCTCCCCCGCTGGGGGCGCGCAGAGCGGGCCGGACGCGGGCCCGCGGTCATCAGCCTCCCACCTGCGTCGAGTCGTCGTCCGGGTGCGGAAACTCGAGCTCGATGCGGATGGGCTCTTCCGCCGGGACCTCCATCTCGGCCTCGACGCACTGGTAGATCGACGGCCTGTTCGGCTCATCGGTCATGCGGAAGCCACACGAGCGGATGGTGTAGACGTCCTCGGGGACGGGCTCTTTTTCGTAGCACTCGCATGACACCGCCTCCCCATCTCGCGTGGCCTCGGTGTCGGCGTAGCGGAAGATCTCGGCGTCCCACTCGACCTCCACGACGTCACCCGGCTCGACGACCTCTCGCTTTTGCGCCTCCTTGATGTCTCGAATCTCCGTAGGCTGCGGGCAGGACGGACAGCGATCGGCTGGCTCGGCATCGCACGCGGCCGTGCAGAACTTGGAGAACATGATGATGGGCTCGGCGTTGGGGGGCTCCCCTGAGTATCCGAACAAGACCGGCTGCCAGCCCTGATCGAGACTGAACACGAGGTCCTGGTCGGGGTGGGTGTTTTCGAGAACGAAGGTCACCGGCGCCTCTTCATCCTCCGCTTCCCCCAGCTCGCCGTCGTCGTCCGCGAGCGCGGCGTCGTCGCCCTCGTTATAGGGCGCGCTCAGCTCATCGTCGGACGCACCGTCGTCATCGGGCACGCGCGGATCGCTTTCCGCGCCCCCACAACCCGTGGCGACGGCCACGGCGGCGATGGCCCCTGCCCAACGAATCATCTCACTCCGTGCTTGCTCGAGCACCTGTAAGCTCCTTGCTTATCGTCATGAGGGGCGAAGACCCCCAAAGGTTTATACCTCAGACGTCGCCTGGCGTGAACAAGCTTGCCCGCTCGCCTCGATGTCCACCTCGGGGGCGGGCTGAGCCGGCGGGCTGAGCTAGCGGGCCGCGGCGGCGGGCTGGCGGCGAGCGGTCGGTGCGAACGACGCCATGTCGGCAGTCCGCGGCCACCCGCGGACGCAAACTGTATCACTCGACCGTGACGCTCTTGGCGAGATTTCGCGGCTGATCGATATCGGTGCCCTTGGACACGGCGACGTAGTAGGCCAAAAGCTGAAGGGGCAGCGCGGTGAGCAGGGGTAGGATCTCCGGCGCGGCCGTCGGCACCATCACCACCTCGTCGGCCGCGCTGCCGATCTCGGTGTCGCCCCTCGTCGCGATCGCCACGATCTTCCCGTCCCGGGCGCGAACCTCTGTCAGGTTCGAGATGACCTTTTCATAGTGCGCCCCGCGCGGCGCGATCACGATGACCGGCATGGTCTCGTCGATGAGCGCGATCGGACCGTGCTTCATTTCCCCCGCGGCGTAGCCCTCGGCGTGAATGTAACTGATCTCTTTGAGCTTGAGGGCGCCCTCCAGCGCGATGGGGTACTGGTTGCCGCGCCCGAGGAACAAAAACCCCTTCGCGCCGCCGTAGCGGCGCGCGATGACCTGCAGCTGCGCGCTGTGCTCGATGACGTCGGACATCTTCTTGGGCAGCTCGGCGAGCTCGCCGAGCAGCTCGTCGCCGCGCCCGCGATCGAGCGCGCCGCTGCGCCGGCCGAGGTACGCGGCGATGAGCACCAGGGAAGCGAGCTGGGTGACGAACGCCTTCGTCGACGCCACGCCGATTTCGGGCCCCGCATGGGTGTAAAACGCGTGGTCGGCCATCCTCGGGATCGACGACTCGAGCACGTTGCTCACGGCGAGGAGCGTGGCCCCTTTCTCGCGGGCCATTTTCATCGCGGCCATCGTGTCGGCGGTCTCGCCGGACTGACTGATTCCGATCACGAGATCCCCCGATCCGATGAGGGGATCGCGGTACCGAAACTCGGAGGCGAGGTCGACCTCGGTCGGGATCCGCGCGAGCGATTCGACGAGGAACTTGCCGATGAGCGAGGCGTGGTACGAGGTGCCGCACGCCACGAAGACCACCCGGCGTATGGAGCGCACGTCGAGATCGATCCCGTCGAGCTTCACGTCGCCGCGCTCGCGGTCCAAACGGCCGGCCAACGTGTCGGCCACGGCGCGCGGCTGCTCGAAGATCTCCTTTTGCATGAAGTGGCGGTAGCCCTGCTTTTCCGCCTGGACGACGCTCCAGTTGATCCGCCGGGGCGCGCGTTCGACCGGGTTACCATCCAGGTCCGTGATGTGTACGCCGCTCGGGCGCACCGTGGCGAGCTCCTGCTCCTCCACGAAGATCATGTCGCGCGTTTCGTCCAAGATCGCGGTGACGTCCGACGCCACGTAGTTTTCGCCGTCGCCGAGCCCGATCACCAGGGGGGAGGCGCTCTTGGCCGCGACGAGCGTGCTCGGATCCGCGTCGTCCATCACCACGATCGCGTACGCGCCCTGCACCTTGCGCAAGACCTGCTGCACGCCGCGGGCGAGCGCCTCCGCACCGCCTCGCATCTCGCGGTGGATGAGGTGCGCGAAGATCTCGGTGTCGGTGTCCGAGCTGAAGGTCACGCCTTCCTCCTCCAGCTCGTTTCTCAGCGCCACGTGATTTTCGATGATGCCGTTGTGCACGACGCTGACGCCGCCCGCCTTGTGCGGGTGCGCGTTTTCGTCCGACGGCTTGCCGTGCGTCGCCCACCGGGTGTGCCCGATCCCCAACATCCCCGGCACGGGCTCGAGGGCGAGCTTCTGCTCGAGGTTCGACAGCTTCCCGCAACAGCGAACCACTCGGCTCGACTCGCCGTTATGGACCGCCACTCCCGCCGAATCATAGCCTCGATACTCGAGCCGCCTAAGGCCGCTTATGAGGATCGGGGTCGCTTGCCGCTTACCGATGTAGCCGACGATTCCGCACATACATCTCTCCTAACTGGAAACGAGCTCGGTCTCCTTCGCCTGCGCCGAAGCGGTGGCCTGCGGGGCAGCCGCCGGGAGTGAGCGTGACGGGCGGCGACCTCGAGCCCACGCGACGCGGCGCCAAACCAGCTCCGCGCACATGTAAAAACCTCGGCACCCTCGCGCTCCCGATCGGCGCCCCTCACCTCAAAGACCGGTGGTTTCGATGCCCCTCGCTCGTTTTTGTCTTGTGCTTCTGCGTACCCCTCGTTTTACGGACAGCCCTGTGGCGGTCTGCGCGCCGCCGAGCAGGTGGGCCGGGAGCTCCATCCCGGCATCCGCCGATAGAAAACCTGAAGCCATCGCATTATTCCGCGCCGCCGGGGCCTTGGGCCCAGCCGCGCAACGAGCCGTCGATTTCGGCAAGCTATCACCGAAATTTCGCGGCCATCAAAGGATTTTGCCGCGCCCGCCGCGGCGCTTCGCCCCGCGATGCCGCGCCGCCCACCAAACCGGCACCGCTCACCGCCGCCCGCCCCCACAGCTCGCCCCGCCCGCGCCGCCCGGGAAATCCTTACGGCCGCCTTGACACCCCGAGCCAAGACGACTAGAAAGGGCACCATCTTCAGCGCCGCGGGAGTAACTCAGCGGTAGAGTGCAACCTTGCCAAGGTTGAGGTCGCGGGTTCAAATCCCGTCTCCCGCTCCAGGATAACTGAATAATTTAGGCTAGTTGGCGAATTGTTCGCGGGCTAGCCTTTTTTCATTTTCGGTTCTCTCCCGTCCTCATCCCGTCCTCCCGAG
>SLNH01000467.1 GCA_007133195.1 Nannocystineae bacterium
CTAGTGCCTCGACCCAGGCGTAATGATTCGATCGGGCGAGCAACATCGCGTGCTTCGCAAGGCGTGAAGAAGGAGCGTATTGACCATACGTGACTGATGAACAACGCAGCGAGGCGCGTGAGGGGGCCGTCAAACGGATCAGAACGCCTGGGTCGAGGCACTAACCACCGGCGCCGCGGATCCGGACGATTTTCGAGCCTATTTGGGCGGGCGCGGCTCGCCCGATCGGATCATTGCGCCCCGGTCGCGACGCTACGCGACGCCGGACTTGGTGATGACCTCTTCGAGGCGGTCGTAGCTCGCGCCCATGCCCTCTTCCATCGGCGACTTTAGGGCGCCGTCGCGCGCCTCCTTCGAAGCGTACAGGATGCGCATCGCCAGCTCCGTCGCGCCGCCTTGCTCGTAGAGATTCGTGGTGATCACGGTCTCTCCGCCGGTCCAGTCCTCGTCGAAGAGCTCGGTGTGCACGATTCGCGAGGGAGGCTCGAGCTCGCGAAACGAGCCGCCCCACCCCATTTGTTCGCCTTGTGGACCGCGCAGCACGTAGCGAAACGAGCCGCCGACGCGAAGGTCGATCTCGCATACCTCCATCGACCAGCCGGGCGGGCCGTAGAGCCACCGCTTGACGAGCTCGGGCGTGGTGAGCGCTTTGTACACCAGATCCCTAGGCGCGCCGAACGGGCGCCTGATTTCGATTTCGCGGTCAGACGGGGTGGTGACGTGTAGGCCTGTTTGTCGGGTCATTTCATTTTCCTTCGCTGTGAGGCTCGTCCGCCGCAGCCTGCGCGACGAGATCGTCGAGCACGCCGTCGAGCCGCTCGAACTGGCGCTCCCAAAACGCGCGGTAGGCCTCGAGCCAACCGCTTACGGCCGCGAGCGGCTCGGCCTCGAGCCGGCACAGCCGCCGCTGTCGGTCGCGGCGCCGCGTGATCAGGCCCGCTCGCTCCAACACCTTGAGATGTTTTGATATTGCGGGCTGGCTCATGTCGAAGGGACGGGCCAGCTCAGCCACGGACGCTTCCCCGGCCGCCAGGCGCTGGACGATCGCTCGCCGCGTGGGGTCGGCAAGCGCCGCAAAGGTGGAGTCGAGCCGTTCGGCAGTGCCTTCCATAACCTACTGGTTAGATAACCACATGGTTACATAAAGTCAATGCGAATTTCGAACGGGGCCGGACGCGCGCGGCCGCCCCGGAGTTCGGCGCCCACTGTCGAGGGCCGATCCAAAACGACGTGCTTTCACTCGAGGCGTCTCGCGCGGAGATTCGCGCGGCGGCCGGTGAACGTCGCGCGGGCAAGCCACCGCGCAGATATCGTGGTTCACCACGAGTGCCGAAACGACGAACGGCACACAGGCGCAGGTTTTAAAGCCGGCGCTGTCTTCGTCGGCTAGACTTTTGCGTCGTGCGTTCTTCGAACACCTCCCGCCTCCGATTCAAAACCCGAGATACCGATGACAAGCGCGCACTCGGCGGTGTCGGCGTCGCAATCGTCGCGCTCCTTTCCCCGGCCACGCCGGCTTCCGCGCAGGAAGCGCAAACGGCCTATCAGGAGCCTCCCGACGCGGTGGCGGACATCGTGGACGCCCCCGTCACACCGCTCGTGCGGCTCGATCGCGACCGAAACTGGCTTCTCAAGGCCGAAAGGCCCCCACTGCGCGCTATCGCCGACCTGGCCGAGCCCCGCGAGGCGCTTGCGGGCATCCGCCTGAACCCAGATAACAATGGCCCGAGCCGGCCCCGATACTACATCGATCTCGAAATCAGCCCCGTCGGCGACGGCGACGCGGCGCCCGTCACGGGGCTTCCCGAGTCGCCGCGCATTCGCCATCCGCAGTTTTCCCCGAGCGGCGAGCACGTGGCCTTCGTCAACCTGGAACGCGATCGCGTCGGCCTCTGGGTGGTGGAGGTCGAAACGCGCCGGGCCCGGCAGGTGCAGGGCCTCGATGTGAACGCGGCCTACCCTGGGCGCCCATTTCGGTGGGCTCCCAGCGGCGACTCGCTGTGGGTCCGGAAGGTGCCGCGCGATCGCGGCGCGAAGCCCGAAAACGAGCCGGTCCCCACCGGGCCCGCGGTCAAGGAGAGCCGCGGGCGTGAGGCCCCCGCCCGCACGTATCAGGACCTCCTCGAGAGCGAGCACGACGAGGCGCTCTTCGACTACTACTTGCGGAGCAGGATCGCGCGCGTGGGGCTCGACCTGTCGTTCGAGGCCGTGGGCCCGCCGGGGATCTACGCGAGCGTGAGCCCCGCGCCCGGCGGCGAGCACCTGCTCGTGACCGCGCTGCGCCCGCCCTACTCCTATGCCGTCCCCTACTCTCGCTTCGCGCGGACCATCGACGTATGGAACAACCGAGGCCGAAGAGTCGCCCGCATCGCCGACCGCGACGTGGCCGATGATCTGCCCGTGGCGTTCGACGCCACCGTGACGGGCCCCCGCTACGTGACCTGGCGCCCCGACGCCGCCGCCGAGCTGGTATGGGCCGAGACGCAAGACGGAGGGGATCCGGCCCGGGACGTCGAGGTGCGCGAGCGGGTCTATGCCCTGGCCGCGCCGTTTCGGGACGACCCGCGCGTTTTGGCAAAGCTCGATCTGCGGTTTCGGGGAATCCGGTTTGGGGGCGAGGGTCACGCGCTCGTCTATGAGCGGTGGTGGGACACGCGCCTGCAAAACGTGTGGCACGTCGACCCAGATCGAATGGGGTCAGATGGCGTGAGGACCGACGTAGCGCCCCTGGGCGCGGCGGGCCTCCCCGGGATTGGGGGTGGCGCCGACCGGGCCGACCGCGGGCAAACGAAGCTATGGAGCCGGTCGTTCGAAGATCGCTATAACGATCCGGGCTCGCCGATCATGCACCGCGATGCGCGGGGGTTTTCACGCGTGGCGATCCGAGACGGCGCGCTCCTCCTCGCAGGACACGGCGCCTCCGACGACGGCGACCGGCCGTTTTTGGACCGGCTCGACCTCGACAGCGGAGAGACCGAGCGCCTCTGGCAGAGCGAGTCGCCCTACTACGAGCGGGTGCTCGGCCTGTTTGACGAGCGCGCCGACGCCGTGATCACCCGCCGCGAAACCATCGACGCGCCCACGAACTTCTATGTCCGCGATCTGTCCGACGGATCGCTTACGCCCCTCACCGACCGCGCGCACCCCCTCCCGGCGCTTCGCGATGTGCAGCGCGAAATGATCACCTACGAGCGCGAAGACGGCGTCTTGCTGTCGGCGCGGCTGTTTCTGCCGCCCGGCTACGACCCTGAGCGAGACGGTCCCCTGCCCACGGTGGTGTGGGCGTATCCGCGCGAGTTTCGTAGCGCGGACGCGGCCGGCCAGATATCCGGCTCGCCCTACGAGTTCGCCCGCGTGTCCTATTGGCGCCCGCAGTACCTCGTCACGCAGGGCTACGCGGTGATCGACCGAGCCGCCATGCCCGTGGTCGGCGAGGACGACAGCGAGCCCAACGACACGTTCATCGAGCAGCTCGTCATGAACGCCCGCGCCGCCGTACGCGCCGGCGTGAGCCGGGGGGTGACCGATCCCGAGCGCGTCGCGATCGGCGGGCACTCCTACGGAGCGTTCATGACGGCCAACGTGCTGGCCCATTCGGACATCTTCCGGGCGGGCATCGCCCGGAGCGGCGCCTACAACCGGAGTCTTACGCCGTTTGGGTTTCAGCGCGAGCAGCGCACGCTGTTCGAGGCGCCCGAGCTTTACGTCCAGATGTCGCCGTTTTTCCACGCGGGCGGCATCGACGCCCCGCTGCTTCTCATCCACGGTCAAGAAGACGGTAACTCCGGGACGTATCCGATGCAGTCGGAGCGCATGTACAGCGCCCTCAAAGGCCTGGGCAAGACCGTTCGTCTGGTCATGCTCCCGGAGGAGTCCCACGGCTACCGGGCCCGCGAGTCAATCCTGCACATGCTGCACGAAGAGCTCTCGTGGCTAGACGAGTTCGTGAAAGAGGCCCCCCCGCCGGCGGTGGCCAGCGACGCGCCGTAGGTGACCTGTCCCCGGCGCGCGCGTCGTGTCGCGCAGCCGTGTACCATATCCGTTCGAGACGGCCGTCCCGTGGGCGCAAAACCTCCCGGTGCCGCGGGCCCGGCACCCGCCCGCCCTTTGCACACGGATCATGCACTCCGAACATAGCCAAGAGGATCAGGTCGAGCTCCTCGTCGAACAGGGGCGCTACGCCGACGCCGCGGACGCGGCGCGCCAGGCGGGCGATCCCGCGCGCGCGGCGACGCTCTACGAGCGGATCTGGATGTTCGCGGAAGCGGCTGCATGTGCCCGCGAAGCGGGGGATCTAGGCGCTGCGCTGCGCCACGCGCTCGACGCGCGGGACGACCAGCTCGCCACCGCGCTCGCCGAGGAACTGGAGGCGCGCGGAGAGGAAGGAAAGCGCACCGCCCTCGCGGTGTTCGAAAAGCGGCGCCGGTTCGCCTCCGCGGCGCCGCTCGCCGAGCGCCTGGGCGAGCGACAGCGCGCCATTTCGCTGTATCAAAACGCGCATATGGATCTCGACGCCGCGCGCCTGCTCGAGGAGGCAGGGCGGGTGCGCGAAGCTGGCCGTACGCTCGAGCGAGTGCTCGCGCACAGTGATGCTCCCGACGAGCGCGCCCGGGCCGAGCTCAGGCTGGGCCTGCTCCTCGCCGCCCGCCTGCAACACGAGCCCGCCCTGCGCCACCTGCAGAACGCCGCCGCCCATCCCGCGACGCAGCAGTCCGCGCGCCGCGCCATGATCGTAGAGCTCGCCGCGTTGGACCTCCGCGACGCCGCACGCGACGTCCTTTTGCGAGCGAGGCACGACGATCCGTCACTCCCTATCGATCTGGACACCTTCGTGCGCGCCGAGCGGGAGCGCGCGCCGGAACGGGCCGCAGGCGAGCGTGACGAGTCGCCGCTCGTCGCCGGCCGCTTCCGGCTCGGGCCCCCGATCGGGGCGGGAGGCTCGGGCCGCGTCTACCGCGCCCACGACGAAGTCACGGGCCGCGAAGTGGCGATCAAGCTGTTTCACGGCGCCTTCGCCCGCGATCGCGACGCCTATGAGCGGTTCGTGCGCGAGGCCAACGTCGCGCAAACCCTCAGGCACCCCAACATCGTAGACGTCCTCCATGTCGCCCCCGAGCACGGCGCGCTCGTCATGGAGCACATGTCGGGCAAGTCCCTCGCCGATCGCCTGCCGGCGCCGCTCTCCGAACGAGAGGCCAAGAATTTGGCCCTCGACCTGATCGCCGGCCTGGAGGCGGCCCACCAACGGGGCGTCATCCATCGCGACGTCAAGCCGGCGAACGTGTTCTTCGACGCGAGCGGCAGGGCCAAGCTCGGCGACTTCGGGATCGCCCATCTCCTCGATCTGGGTCAAACCCAAACCGGCGGCCTGATCGGAACGGTCGCGTACATGGCCCCCGAGCAGGTCACCGGTGCCGATCTCACCATCGCCGCCGATCTGTACGGCTTGGGCGTCACGCTGTTCGAAGCCCTCACCGGCCGGCCGCCGTTTCTCGGCCCCGACTTCATCGCGCAGCACCTCGGCGAAGCCCCGCCCGCGCCGTCCGAGGTCGCGCCGCACGTGGCGAGCGGGTGGGACGCGATCCTGTCCAGGCTGCTCGCCAAGTCTCCCGACGAGCGCCATGGCGATCTCGACGCCCTCCGCCGCGATCTCGAATCCCTGTCCCTAGAGGAAGACGAGGCCAAGCCGCTCGAGCTTCCCCGCGGCGGCAGGCGCCTCGAAGCCGAGGACAGCGCCCGCGCCCCGCGGCGGCGCCAGCGCCGCGAGACGGCGGAGGCCCGCAACGACAAGGACGATCGCGAGGCCGGGCAGGCCCCTGCGGAGCGCTACGCGTTCGAGACCTTCATTCGTCGCACCGACAACGCATCGCTTTCGCGCGCGCTCGACACCGCGCTCGACCGCACGGTGGTGATCGAGCGCTACGAGCCAGGCGGCCTCGACGAGGCGACCGAACGCCGGCTCTTGCTGCTCGCGCGCGGGGGCGGACCGTTTTTACAGCGAGCGCTCGGATTCGACCGCGACGGCGGTGTCGTGGTTTACGAGGCGCCCACCGGCGCGCCGCTCGATCAGGCGGTGGCGGGTCGGCCACTGTCTGCGCGCGATGCGATCGATCTCGTCGAGAGCTTGTCCCTCGCGGTCCTGCCGCTGCACGAATTCGGCGGCGCGCACGGCGCGCTTTCGAGCGATATGATCCTCCTCGATGAGGCCGGATTTCCGACCGTGCTCGCCGCGGGGCTCGGCCGCGCGCCTGCGGGCGCCCACCCGGAGGACGACACCAGCGCCATCATCGCCCTGATCGCGAGCTTGCTCGGCGTCGACCCGAGCTTCGAAGCGCTCGCGCGCGCGCTCGTCCCCGCCGGGCCGCTGCCCGACCTCGATCCGCCCCGGAGCGGCGAGGAGCTGTACCGCCGCGCCGAGTCGCTCGAGATCGCTCGGGTCAAGCACGACCTGTCGGCGTGAACCTCGCGCTCTAGTGCCTCGACCCAGGCGTAATGATTCGATCGGGCGAGCTACATCGCGTGCCTCGCAAGGCGTGAAGAAGGAGCGTATTGACCATACGTGACTGATGAACAACGCAGCGAGGCGCGTGAGGAGGCCGCCAAACGGATCAGAACGCCTGGGTCGAGGCACTAGGCTCAGTAGACGAACTGCGCTTCGAGCCCGAGCTGGGTGGTTTCGTGCGCATCGAAGAACACGCCGTAGGGCATGTAGCCGTCCAGGAACGTGACCAGGAACCGAAGGTGCCGGTCGTGGCGAGCCGTGGTGATCGCGATACCGGCCTTGGACGACCACGTCACCCCCCAATCGCGCGCCTGGTGGCTCAGCAAATCGGTGGCCGCCACCGGGGCCCACGTCACGCGCGAGCTCGGAATCGGTAACTCGAGCCGTTCGGGCCGGATTTCTGCGCCGGCGCGAAGCATCCCGCGCCCGAGGTCGGTCGGCTTGGCGCGCACCACCACACCGGGACCCGCGTAAAGCCGCCACCATGAGCCGGTTGCCGAGCCGAGAACATCCACCGCCTCGAGGCTCAGCTCCTCCTGGGGGAAACCCGGGTTTTCGAACAAAAAGTCATCCCCCAAGTGCCCGCTTTGGTGGTAGACGCGAAGGCGTGCGGACAGCTCGTCGCGCTTAAGCGAAAGCGAGAGCCCGCCGTAGTAATCCACGTTGACGAGGAACAGGGGATCGATCGCAAAGGTCGATATGGCCCCGCCGAAGATATTGACTTGTACGCCGTCGCAGCTCTGCTCCCGCCGCCGCGTCCACAGGCCCGCGGTCCCGCCGAGCCCGACGACGGACTGGATGAAATGGTCGAACCCCTCCTCGCGGCTCAAATCCGGCTGAAACTCGGCCCACCCGAACGAGCTAAAAAATCGCATCTCCGTCGGATCCGCAGTCGGCGGGCGGAACAGGTCATCCCGGGGAAACACCGATTGCTCGAAGCCGCGCTCGTCGTCGCCTTCGTCGAACGCGTTGGGATGATATCGGCAGTCGGTCGCCGCCCGGCTGCCTTGACCGGTGCGGGGATCCGCGGTGGCCGCCGTGCCGGTAGGCACTTGTGTCGCGGCGATCCAGACGACCGAGGCGACCATGACAACGCGGGATCGGGGCGTCATGGATGGCTCATTCCTCTGCGGACACCTACCCGCACGGGCAAGCCGCACCCGCACGCGAGCGCGGGGGAGTATCGTGTGTGCGCAGGTCGCGCACGGCGAGCGCGATTCCCCGGCCTGAGATGCACGGCCGACCATGTCAGGCTCAGCGGGCGGTGCCGCGCGAGGCCAATAGTGTTGTTCCCACTCCGGCGACGAGCCCGATCCCAGCGTGCCGCGGGTATGCAAACGGCGATGCGCTCACAATGTGCAGCCCGCTAGACGGCGCGCGCTTCGCGATGGGCATCGCCTCGAACCCGGCAGCCATCTCAGCACGCGATGCTTCGTGCGACTCGAGATTGCGCGCGACGAGCACCACGGACGGGGTACCGCCATGGACCATCGGCTCCGCTTACCGGTCGGACGCGACGATTGCGCCCGGCACGTCGCTTGGCGCTGATCATAATCCTCGGCGCGACCGGGCTGTGGTCGGTGGGCGCAGACATGCGCGCGGCGAGCGCCGACGCAAAGGCGCGCTCCGCCGAGCCCGGCGGACAGGACGCCGATGCCGCCGAAGCCGCTTCGAGCCGCGCCGATCACGAAGCGCCCGATGCGAGCGAACAGCCGGATTTGCAAGGCTCGATCTTGGCGCTGGCGCAAAGCGACGATTTCGCGCCAGCGGAGATCGAGTCGCCCGCCCGCTCGGACGTCGCCTCGGACGCGCTCATCAATCACCCCGCGCTCGACCGAGGGCGTACGGAGTCGAGCTCTTGGCGGTCGTCGGGCAGATTTTGGACCGCCGCCGAAATCGCCGCCATCCTCGCGGGCGGTGGCATGCAGTACTGGACGGAGCGGGATGGCTCCCCGCATTGGGCGCCAGGCGATTGGCCCAATCGCTTCTCGACCGACGCCCTGATCCTCGACACGAACGACTTCCGGACGAACTATGCCTTTCACACGGTGGCAGGAGCTAGCTATCACGTGGCCGCTCGCGCGAGCGACCTATCGCTCCTGGAGTCTGCCGCCTGGAACCTCGGCGCCTCCCTCACCTGGGAATACGTGGTCGAGTTTCGCGACAAGGCCGACGTGAACGACATCGTGTTCACGACGCCCGCGGGTGTCGCCATGGGCGAATTCAGCCACCGGCTCGGGCGCCTTCTGCACCAGGGCCGGGAGGGCCGAGCCTGGGACATCGCGCGCTGGACGCTGGGCTTTCCTCAGAGCTTCGACGACGCGGTGGCGGGGCGGTCGAGCCCGCGCGGGCCTCCCATCGCGCACGACATCGACGTAGGCCTGGGTTTTTCCCGAGCCACACGGACCGAGACTCGCGGCGGCGAGTCCGCCGCCGAACACGCATTCGCGCTGCCCCACGTGGAGCTCTCGGCCACGCTCACGGCGCTGCCACAGCGCGGCGGCCGGGGTTGGCGGCTGTTTTCCAACGCCGAGATCACATCGCTCGATTTACAGATCGCGGGTGGGTCGGGCCGGGAAAACGCCGTTTACGTCCTCAGCGACACCGTGCTGGCCGGCGCACACTTTTCCGACGTGACCGAGGACGGGACGCGGGGGCTCGAGGCGAGCATCGGGACGTCTACCGCGCTCCGATACGACACCGTCCACTACGGAGGCTCGCGCGATCGCCTCTCGGTCGCGCATCTGCCCGGGCTCGCCGTGGACACCGATTACTGGCGCGATTCGTTCCAGGCTCAGCTATCGGCGAGGGTTCACCCCGACTACGGCGGCATGCACGCCCTCGGATATCCCGCCTGGCAGGACAGAAATCCAGACGAGCGGGGCCTGTCCACCGTGGAAGAGGAGGGGTACTACCACGCCTTCGGCGGCTCGGCGCGCCTCGCCGTCGAGCTCGGGCTCGCGCGCCTGCGGGCGGGGGGCGAGGTGTTCGCCGCCGCCTACTGGCCGCACCGCGGACTCGACGAGTTTCGCCAGGGCCGGCCACATCACGAGCCCGACGAGGACCGCGAGGCGATCACGCTCGAGCAGAGCATCAGGAGCCGGATCGTGAGCTATGACGTGTGGCTCCGCGGCGAGCTGGGGCGCGGCGTGTTCGCCGAGGCCCGGGCCGAGGCTCGGCGCGGGCGTGAGCGCTTCGAAGAGGTCTATACGCGCGCGCGCGCGATGCGACTCGGCGTCGCCATCGGCATCACGCTGTGACGGCGCGCAAAGCCGCGCCCGTCGCGATTCGGATCGAGCCAGCGCGCTCGCCCGCGCGGCGC
>SLNH01000209.1 GCA_007133195.1 Nannocystineae bacterium
CATCTCTCGTCGCGCTCGCCGCCGCGGCCAGCGGCTGTGGGGGCGATGAGGCTGTCGGCAACGTCTGCTTCATCGAGGATGGCGACAACGGCAACGGCAACGGCAACGGCAACGAAGCCGTGATCACCTCGCCCGCGCTCGAGTGTACGTCGCGCACGTGTCTTTACACGCCGCTCGAGCGCAGCGAGGCCAACTTGCCCGATGAAAGCGAGCACGCGGCGCTGTGCAGCGCCCAGTGCCAGGACGACGACGACTGCGTGCGCGCGGCCGACTCCCCTTGTCAGGAGGGGTTTACGTGCGGCGTGGCCACCGTTGTCGGGCCGTTTTGCTGCCGCACCATGTGCATCTGCAAGGACTACCTCGACGATGTGCCGGAGGACGGCCTGCCGATCCCGGAGGCCTGCAACCCCGACAACGAGAACAATCGCTGCTGCAACCTCGCGGGCCGCGAAGACGAGCCCCACTGCCAGTGACGCGGCGTTCGCCTGCGCGACATTGCAAGGCGGAAATACCACGGCGGGCGTGAAGATTGGCCGGCTAGGCTCGGCCTCTGCGCCCACGCGCGGCCGCGCGGCGGCTACGAGCCGAGCCGGAACGCGTCGGTCACGATCTCCATCTGCTTGCCCGTGATCCCGACGACGTCGAACCGGCACGACACGAACGCGGGGTTTCGCAGCGCGAGGTAGGCCTCGGCCACCCGGGCGAGGCGCTCGCGCTTGCGCGCCCCCACGGTTTCGAGCGCCCCACCGCGCTCTCCACCCGCGCGCGTTCTCACCTCGACGAACACCAGATCGCCACCCTCGCGGGCGACGATGTCGATCTCGCCGACGCGACAGCGAAAGTTGGTCTCGATGACCTCGTAGCCGCGGCGCTCGAGCAGTGAGACCGCAAGATCCTCACCGCGGCGGCCGCGAGCGTAGGTCGAGGTCACTACTCGGCGCCGGCGGTTCCCTGCGCCGCCTGTTTGCGGTGGCGCCCGCGGCGCTTGCGCCGCTTGTCGCCCGCGGCGCCCTCGGTGCGCGTCCGGTCCACGGCGCGCTCCTTGATGCGCGCGGCCTTACCGCGGAGCTTGCGCAGATAGTACAGCTTCGCCTGCCTCACGCGCCCGCGCTGCACCACCTCCACGCCGGCGACGTTGGGCGAGTTCTCCGCGAATACACGCTCGACACCCACGCCGTAGGAGACCTTCCGCACCGTGAAGCTGGCGCGGTTGCCGCCGCTCGTTCGCTTGATGCACACGCCCTCGAAAGCCTGCTGGCGCTGCTTTTCCCCTTCGCGGATCCACGCCCAGACGCGGATGGTATCCCCCGGGCGAAACTCGGGGAGGGGAGACTCGCGGCGAAACTGATTTTCGACTTTTTCTACAATGGGCGTGGGATGGGGCATCTCACTTGATCCCTTCTGCTTTGCTGCGGCGGGCAGCCCCGCGGGATGGGATTAATTGCCAGATCCCGGGGCCCATCGTCAAGTGCCGGGAGCAAAACGCTTGCCCGGGCCGCCCCATGATCGGGCTTTCCCGCGCCCGCTCGGGCTCGCCGCGTCGCGATCCGGGGGCCGGGCATGACGCCTGGGCACGAGCCGAATTGGTGGGCGTTAAGTCCTCCTAGCGCAAGCCGAACAGGCGGTCGAGGACGATGGCGACCGCCGAGCGCACCGCGAGGTGATTGAACCTTGGAATCCCCGAGATCGCCCCGATCCTGAAGTCCGCTCGCTCGATCACTCGCCCGGCGAGCCCGAACCCGGTTCCGAACACCACGGCGAGCGGCCTCGGTGACGTCACGCAGGCCGCATGCAGCCCCGACGCGCTCGTCAAAGGTGGCGCCTCGGTCGCCGGATGTCCCGGCGCTCCACCCGATCCGCGCTCGGCGGATGTGACGGCGACGAGCGGCGCCGAGCCGTGGCGCTCGGCTACCCGGGTCAGCGCGTCCTCCAAGCTCGCCTCCGCCCATACCCGCGAGAGCGCTCCGATGCGGTGGTCGTCGCCGCCGCCCTCTCGCCGCGCCTGGTCATCCCACGCGCCGACGATGTGGTCGACCTTGTCCCGCTGCGCCGTGATCGGCGTGACCGCGATCGCGCCGCCCACGCCGAAGGTCGCCGCCGACCGGGCGATGTCGTGGATATCGAGGTTTTTGATCGACGCGGTCACGACCTGCCCCGCTCGGTCGAAAACGGGGTAGTGCGCGAGGATGACGTAGGTCCGGGCCGCGAGCGACGCCGGCGCCGATGAGCCGAGGAGCTCGCGATCTTCGGCCGACAGGGGCTGCGACGCCAGGAGGTCCGGCCGGCGCTCGGCGGTGCGCGTGAGCGCCTTTGCGCGCCGCCATCGCCTGATACGGGCGTGATTTCCCGAGCGGAGCACCTCGGGCACCTCGCGCCCTCGGAAGCTCTGCGGCCGCGTGTAGTGCGGGTACTCGAGGAGCCCCTCGGAAAACGACTCCTCCGCGGTGGAGCTCGGCTCGCCGAGCACGCCGGGCACGTAGCGCGAGGCCGCGTCGATGGCCGCCATGGCAGCCACTTCTCCGCCAGTCATCACGAAGTCGCCCAAGGAAACCTCTTCGGCGCCGATCTCGTCTACGACCCGCTGGTCGATCCCCTCGTATCGCCCGCACACCAAGATGACGTGGTCTTCCCCGGCGAGCTGTCTCGCCAGGTGTTGGGTGAGCGGGGCTCCGGCAGGGCTCAGCACGATGTTGCGCGAGCTTTTCGCGCCGCCGGCCGCGCCCCACGCCGCGGCCTCCTCCACAGCGGCGACGAGCGGCTCGGGCTTCATCACCATCCCCGGTCCGCCGCCGTAGGGCGTGTCGTCGGTGGTGCGGTGGCGATCACCCGCGAAGTCACGGGGATCGACGCAGCGCACGGCGACGCGCCCCGACGCGACGGCGCGCCCCAGTAGGCTCGTCTCGAAAAATGGCCCGAATAGCTCGGGGAACGAGGTCACGACTGAAAACCGCATGCGCTGCCTCGACCCGGCGCATCTCAGCGGCGTTCCTCGGGGAGATCGGCCGGGGGATCGACCACGACTTTACGCGACGCGAGATCGATGTCGACGACGAACGCGTCGACCAAGGGGAGCAGCCGTTCGACGTCCCCGTCGGCAATCACCAGCCGATCTTGCGGTCCGGCTTGCACGTCCTCGACTTCGCCGTAGGACGTGCCGTCGGGCAGCTCCACGCGGCACCCGACCAAGTCGGCGAGCAGCACCTCACCGTCAGCGGTGGGCACGTCTTCGCGCCGCACGGCGATGGGCGCATCGCGCAGCTCCTCGGCCCGGTCGCGGTCGTTGATCCCCGCCACCTCGAGGACAAACCCCTTGGGCGTCCTTTTGGCCGCGCGCAGCTCGAATTCGCGGGCGCCCACGAACACGCGGCGCACGCTGGCGAGGGTGTCCGACGCCGGGTCGTGAACCTGAACCCGAAGTGCCCCGCGCACGCCGTGGGGGCGGGTCACGACACCGATTTCCACGAGGCTCATGACTGCGACCTGTCCACGCGGCGAGTTCGCGAGCGTCTGCTCGGTCCCTCGGTATAGCGCCCTGCGCCGGTTGGCGGTCCGAAGGGACGAACGCGCCGCCTGGTGACCTCGCCGTTCCCGCGCGGCGCGGCGCTATTCGAGAATTTCGACGAGCGTACGCTTGCCGGTGCGCGGAGCCATCGCGCCGACGAGCGCGCGCATGGCCCGCGCCGTCTTGCCGCCGCGGCCGATGACCTTCCCCAGGTCGTCCTCGTCTACCTCCAGCTCGTAGACGATGGCGTCGCGCTCCTCGACGCGCGTGACGTGAACCTCATCGGGGTTGTCGACCAAGTGCTCGGCGACGAAGGTAACGAGATCGGCGATATCGTTGGCCATGGCGGACGAACTCAGAGGCTGACGGGCTCGGAGCCGCCACCCTTTTTGACGACCTGCCTAACCAGGCTCGACACCGTGTCGGTGGCTATTGCACCGTGCTCGATCCACTGGTGGTAGCGCTCGTGATCCAAGCGCACGAGCTTGCGGCGCGGATCGTAATAACCGAGCTGCTCGATGAACCGGCCGTCGCGAGGAGCGCGCTTGTCGCTCGCGACAACCCGATAAAATGGTTTCTTCTTCGACCCTTGTCGGGCGAGGCGAATGGAAACAGCCATCGCTATAGGCTCCGTCGTGGGCTGGGCTCCGTCGTGAGGTGCCGCGCGGTGGTCGCCGCGGCAGACGAGCTGCGGGCTCGCCATTTTGAGCGGCGCAAAGTAGCCCCCCGCCTGCCCGGTGTCAAGCGAGCCGGGAACCGTCGCGCCCGGGCCGCCTCGAGGCCGAAAATTCCGAACCCGGGCTGCGAGCGCCCTCGGCGCGACGGGCCGCGGGGTCAACCGGCGCCGCCAGCCGCGAACCAACGCCGTAAACCTCCAATTTGACGAATAGTTCTGCCGAGGTTTGCCCTCGCCGGACGGGCCCCGACATGGGTTTGGTCGTGCTATACACGCGCCATGCGCGCGCACGCTCCGCTCGCCCTCGCGCTCGTGACGGCGCTGGCCGCGGGCTGTCCCTCGGGAAGCTGCCGGGGCAGCGAAACGACCACTCGCGACCCTGCCGCGCCCCCGCCGGGCGTCGATCCGACGTTTACGCTGATCGCGACCACAGAGCTCCGGGGCCAGCTCGAGCCCTGCGGGTGCTCGTCGGATCCGCACGGCGATATCTCCCGGACGGCGCACCTCGTCGAGCGGGCAAGACAGGCGGGCGATGTCATCTACATCGACGGCGGCTCGACGACCTATTCGTCTCCCACCATCGAGGAGTCCCGCGCCGCGCAGGAAACGAAGCGCGCTCGGTTCGTAGCGGAGCTCATGGAAGGCGATCTCGGCGCCGCAGCCGTGGGACTCGGCCCCTACGATCTGAGCGAGGGACCGGGGGCCGTCGCGCCCGCGCGCGCCGCGGTCAATATCGAAGGCGAGCCCGCGCTCGCCACGGCGGCCCCCGAGGTCACCGAAGCGGGGGGAAGCCGAATCGGCATTTTCGGCGTGGTATCCGAGGGAGCCCTCGCGGAGGCGGAGGGCGCGGAGGACCTCGCCGTCACCGATCCGGCGCGCGCCGCGGCCGACGCCACGAGCGCGCTCCGAGGTGACGGGGCAGACGTGGTGATCGCCATCGCCCACATGACCTCGGCCGAGGCCACGGATCTGGCCTCCGGCGTGGACGGCATCGACTTTGTGCTGGTGGGGCAAAACGCGCCGGAGCCGGACGGTGTGGATCCGGCGGCCCGGCAGGTGGGCGACACCTGGGTGTTCCAGCCCGCAAACCGCGGCCAGGTCGTCACGCGCATCGACGTGGGCGTAGGCGGCGGAGACGGGTTTCGCGACGCGGTCGGGCCGGCGCGCGCGGAGGCGGAGCGAGAGCGCCTGCGCGAGCGCGTCGCGGCGATCGAGCGCGACCTCGACGAATGGCGCGACGATCCCGACGCGGACCCCGATTTTCTGGCCGCGCGCGAGGCGGAGCTCGCGGAGCTCGAAAACGAGCTCGAGGCGCTAGGCGACGATCCGCTCCGCCTCCCCGACGAGGGCAGCTGGTTCGTGCTCAGCCAGATCCCGATGACCACCGAGCTCGACTGCCACGAAGGCATTCAGGCCAGAAAAACGGACCTCGCCGAGGCGATCGGGAAGGCCAACCTGGAGCTTTTGGCGGGCGAAGAGCCGCCGCCGCCGGCGGATGGGGAGGCGCACTACGTCGGCGCCGAGGCGTGTCGGGGTTGTCACTTCGAGGCGGCCGAGTTTTGGGAAGAGACGTCGCACGCCGCCGCCTGGGAGACGCTCGAGGACTACGGCAAGCAGTACGATCTGGACTGCGTGAGCTGCCACGTCACCGGTTACGACGAGCCGGGCGGCAGCACGCTCGCTCACAACGAGGGCCTTCGCGACGTGCAGTGCGAGGTGTGCCACGGCCCCGGGTCGCTTCACGTGGACGCCCAGGGCGACGAAGACACGTTTTCGGTCGCCCGAACGCCCCCCGAGGAGCTGTGCGTCGCTTGCCACAACGAAGAGCACTCCGATACCTTCGCCTACGACGCCTATCTCCGCAGCGTGACGGGCGAGGGGCACGGAGAGGCGTTTCGCGAGCAGCTCGGCGACGGCGCGACCGGGCGCGAGCTGCGCAGCGAAGCCCTCGCCGAAGCAGACCAAGGAACGGGACAAGGATGCCTGAAATAGTGCGCAGTCGACCTCGTCTTGTCGGCCTCATCGCCGCCGCCCTCGCCGTCGCCTTTGCGGCATCTGCCGCCGCGGGCTGCGGCGGAGGGCAAAGCGCCCGCGCAGAGACGCCGGGCGCGGGCGCGGCCGAATCGCCAGAACCCGCGCCATCGGATGGCGACGTGACATCGACCCGCCGCGGGCAGGCCACGTGGTACGGAGGGCGCTTTCACGGCCGAACCACGGCATCGGGCGAGACCTTCAACAAGCACGAGCTCACGGCGGCCCACCGCGAGCTCGGTTTCGGGACCCGCGTCCGCGTGACCAACCTCGACAACGATCGGAGCGTGGTCGTCCGGATCAACGACCGCGGCCCGTTCGGGAACCCGAGGCGCATCATCGATGTTTCGAGGCGCGCCGCCGAGAAGCTCGGCATGATCGGCGACGGCGTCGCCCCGGTGAAGCTCGAGATTCTCGCCGACGACTGAGCCCGCCGGCGATCGACCACAGCGCCACCAACTCGTACCCTGCCGAGGCGCATCGGCGAAGGCGCATTGGCGGCGGCGACGAGCCCATCCGCGATGCGCATCGGCGACGGGCGACGGCGAGTCGATGGAGCGCCGCGCGACGAGGGCCACAGCGGCTTGCGCACGGCGCATTCGGCCGTCAGAATCGCTGCGATGCTCTCCCACCTTCAGCGGTGTCGGCGCCGCGGCCAGTTCGCACGGGCGAGCGCCCCCGCCCTCTCGATCGTCGCCGTGCTCTCGGCCGGCGCCTGCGGAGCCGCGACGAGCGCCGGCGCTCACCAGGGAGAGCGCGACGACGTGAGGGCCCTCGAGGCGTCGATCGCCCGGCTCGAGGAGCGCCAGCTCGATCACATCCAGCGCCAGCGCGAGCTCGAAGCGGAGCTCGCCGGGCTGAAAACTCAGCTTCAGCGGCTCGGGGCGCCCGATGCTGCGGACGGCGAGCCCGACCCGGGCGCCGGCGCGGCGCCTTCGCCAGGCGATAGGCCGCCTCGCCCGGATCCCGACGAGGTCCTCGCCGTGCCCGTGGACGGCGCCCCCTACGAGGGGCCCGAGGACGCGCTCGTGACGCTCGTGCACGCCTTCGAGTTTTCGTGCCCCCACTGCCACCGCGCGCGCGACACCCTCGCCGAGCTGCGCGAGGAATACGGCGACGATCTACGCATCGTTCACGTCAACTTCATCGTCAACCCGCAGGCGGTCGCGCCGGCGCTGGCGGCGTGCGCCGGCCACCTGCAGAACAGGCACGCCGAAATCAAAGCCCGGATTTGGGAGCGCGGCTACGAGGCGGGCCGCGATTTCAGCCCCGAAAACATGCGCGAGATCGCCCAAGACCTCGATCTGGACATGGAGCGGTTCGAGGCCGACATGCGGGGCGAGGCCTGTCAAAGCCGGCTCGAAGCCGATCTGGCGACCATGCAGCGCCTCGGCGCGCGAGGCACGCCCACCTCCTTCATAAACGGCCGCCCCGTCACGGGCGCGCAACCCGCCCGCGCGTTCCGCGCCGTGATCGACGAAGAGCTCGCCAAGGCCCGGGAGCGCGTCGAGGCGGGCGCCGACCCCGCGTCTTATTACGAGGACTGGGTGGCGACCGAGGGCGCCGACGCAGCCAAATAACCAGCCACGGCCGGAGAGCCAGCGCCCGAGAGCTCGGCCCGAGCGCTCGACCAGAAAGCTCGGCCATGCTCTGTGCTCCCAGTGGTCGTTTTCTCGCCAGAGACAGGATGGAGGGAAGGTCATGAACAGCGCCACGTCACGTCGGCCCAAACACCCGGGGCTCGAACCATGAAGAAGATTCGCGTCGAGCAGCCGGGCGGCACCGACGCCATGCTCCTCGCCGATGTCGAGACCCGCGCTCCGGGCGAGGGTGAGGCGCGCGTGCGCGTCGAGGCCGCCGGCGTCAACTACATCGACGTCTACCAGCGGAGCGGCCGCTATCCGGCGCCGCTTCCCCTGGATCTGGGCCTCGAGGGCGCCGGCACCGTGGAAGCGGTGGGTCCCGGCACAGACGTTCATCCCGGCGATCGCGTCGCCTGGGCCGGCGTCCAGGGCTCCTATGCGACGCACCTCGTCGCGCCGGCCGATCGCCTCGTCCGCGTTCCGGACGCGCTGAGCCCGCGCGTCGCCGCTGCCGCGATCCTCCAGGGCATGACCGCGCACATCCTCGTCACGGAGGTCTACGCGCTCGGCGCTCGGGACACGTGCGTGGTGCACGCCGCGGCGGGCGGCGTGGGCCTTTTGCTCTGCCAGCTCGCCCGCCGCGCCGGCGCCCGCGCGATCGGCACGTGCGGCACGCGCGACAAGGCCGACCGCGCACGCCGCGCCGGAGCCTCCGAGGTCATCTTGTACACGGAGGCTGATTTTTCGTCTGAGGTCTCGCGCCTCACCAGCGGCGCGGGCGCCCAGGTCGTGTACGACTCGGTCGGCGCCGACACCTTCCAGCAAAGCCTGTCGTGTCTCGCCCCGCGCGGGATGATGGTGCTTTTCGGCCAATCGAGCGGCCCGGCGCCCAAGATCGATCCGCAGGATCTCGGCGCGCGCGGATCGCTGTTTCTCACCCGCCCGAGCCTGTTCCACTACGCTGGCGAGCGAGCGGACCGCGATAGGCACGCGGGAGCCGTGTTCGACATGATCGCGCGCGGTGAGCTCGACATCCACATCGACCGCGAGCTACCCCTCGCTCGCGCCGCCGAGGCGCACACGCTCCTCGAGGCGCGGAAGACGCAGGGCAAGCTGCTCCTCGTCCCCTAGTGTCCGGACGCTAGTTCCACGGGTACTAGCCGTCAGGCGCCTCGGCGCGCCTCGCGCCGCCGTCTAGCGGGCGGCGCGCCGCTCGTGCCGGGGGCCGGACTCGAACCGGCACTCCCAAAAAGGAAGGGGCTTTTGAGACCCCCGCGTCTACCATTTCGCCACCCCGGCTGCAGGTCGGATTGTCCGACGCGCCGGCAGCGGGGTCAAGCGGCTCGGGGCAGCGGGCGTCGCGCGAAGCGATGCGCGCGATCGCCCGCTTCGCAGGCGCGCGATCGCCGCTCGCAATCGCCATGTGTGCGCGCTGGAAACGAGGGGGAGGGCACGGCGCCCGCCTGACCCGTCCACCGGCGTGTGTTAAAACCGAAACCCGAGCGCGAGCCCTCACGTGAAGCGAGAGCGACACATCTTCATCGGGATCGATCTCGGCGGCCCGCGGGGAAAGACGACGGCCGTCGCGCGGCTCGAGACCCGTGGCGCCCCGGCTCCAGTCCTGGTCGAGGACGTCGATTTGCGCGCGCCGGGTGGCGAGCCGTGGCACGACGACGCGCTCATCGAGTACCTCGAGAGCGTCGGTCAGGGCGCCGTCATCGCGTTCGATGCGCCGCTCACTGCGCCCGCCTGCATCCGATGTCAGATCCCGCGATGTCCAGGCACCGAGCGCTGCGACGTCCCCGCCGTCGTGTGGCTTCGGACCAAGGGCGCCGAGCTCCGTGCGCAGGCGGAGATGGCGGACCGCGACCGGATCGCGGCGATCCCGTCGAGTCAGAGCTACTCGAGCGCCGCGGACCCCGCGGCCGGACAAGCCCGGCGCCTCGCCCCGTACACACACCGCTGCACCGAAGTCCTGCACCACTACACGCGCGGCCTCGTCCGCCGAGAGGCCCTGTCGCGCGGCCCGGGCCCCGTCTCGGCCCGCGCGATCCACCTGCGCCGGGTGCTGGCCGGCAAGGGCTACGATCTAAACGTGAACATGCTCGAGGTCTCGCCGCGCAGCACCGTTCAGGCGCTGTTCGGCGAGCGGCGGGCGCGCGGCTACAAGCGCGACGCCGATCCATGGGTCACGCGAGCCGCCATCCTCGAATCGCTCGCCGACGACCTGGTGTTTTCGCAGCGAAGCCGTCTCGCCAAGGACGAGGTGCTCCGCAACGATCACTGCTTCGACGCGCTGTTGTCGGGGTATACGGCCTACCTGTGGGCGACCGAGGGATGGGAGCTTCCCGCCGGACAGGAGGCGCTGTTCGACGACGACGGATGGATCTGGGTCCCGCCGCACGGCGGCTCGGACTGAACGACCGAACCGCCCGCGCAACTCGAGGTCCGCTCGTTGCCCGGCGGGCGAAGCGACGCACTGCCGCTGGCTCGTCACACGGCTGCTTTCGCCCTGCTCCTCGGCTGATAAGGGGCCAAAAATTCGACCCACGGTTCAGGAACGCGACCCGGACCGTGAATCGAGACGTAGGGCTGCAGCGCCCCGGGCCGGCGCGGCTTGTAGCGCAGCGCCATCCTGGCCTCTTCGGGGGTTCGCCCGCCCTTTTTTCGATTGCACGGCGCGCACGCCGTCACGAGGTTCTCCCACGTCATGCCGCCGCCCTGGGAGCGAGGCACGACGTGATCGCAGGTGAGATCCTTGGCGGGAAACGACTCACCGCAATACTGACAGCGGAACCCGTCGCGCTGAAACACGTTGCGCCGCGACAGCGCGATCCTCACTCGGTGCCGCTTTACGAACCGATAGAGTCGAACGACCGCGGGCATGGACACGGTCCACGACACGGCACGGAGCGCCGCGTCGTAGCTCTTGACCACTTCCACCTTGCCCAGGCACAGAAGCGTGATCGCGCGCTGCCAGCCTACGACCCCGAGGGGCTCGTAGGAGCAGTTGAGCAGAAGAGTTCGACCGCTGGGCGTCATTGGAGAAGCTGGGATCCGGCCCCCGCGGCGCGTCGCCGACGTGTTCCGACGAGGGCCGGTTTTGCGAGGGCCGGTTTTGCGCTCGCGATTCCGCCTCGGGGGCGCCCGCCCCGGATCGCAAGATCCTCGCGTGGGCCATCGAACTGGCACGCGACCAGCCTCTCTCCTGGCGCCACCGCCCTATCTAGCGAACGCGCGCACACCTCCTATGAAGATAGCCCGCGAGACACGGGCGAGCAAACCGCGCCTTACTCCAGGCAGAAAAGGGCCGCTCGCCGCTCGGTCGCAGACCTTATCGGCCGCTGGCCGCCGCCGGCCGGCCGAGACCGAGCGACCGAGGACGGCTCAGCGGCTCCCCGGGGCGGCTAACCGGGCGCTCACCCACAGAGGCCGGCCAGCTGGCCCCCGCGCGCCGGCGCGCGCTCACCCCTCGCTGGCGCGAAGGACGTTTCCGCCGCGCTGGGCGACTGCCCGCGATGCGGTGCTGCGCCGATTCGAACGCCCGTCATCCGAGCTTTCACGTTGCTCGAGGAGACCCTTCGTGCCGCGCTCGCGGAGGAAATCCAAAAACGCGATCGCGCTCGGCAAATCAATGGCGGCGATGCCGTCGAGGAGATCCCGCGCCTGTCGCCTGAGCGCTTCGCCTGGCGCCTCGGTGCCGTGAACGACCGGCTTGCCCTCTACTTTGGGCAACTCAGGAGGTGGCTTCGGATCCCCCCACGGCGGCGTGCTCTGCCCCTCGAAACCCTGTTCGTGAAGCCAGTTGTGGATATGCCAGTGAAGCAGATCCGCACGGTACGAAAACCACCGCTCGCGCTCGGCGGGATAGGCGAGCAGGACGTCCTTGAACCGCCGAAACGCGCCCTTTCCGTCGATCGCGATGATCAGTCGCTCTCGGAGGGCTTCGTCGGCCACGGACTGCACGAAGCGCTCCATCCACCGGTACTGCTCTCGCGACGAAGCCGGCTCTATGCGCACGAAGTTGTCTATGTTGTCCGCGACCTGCTTCTTGAGGACTGGCGCCTCAGGGTCACCGGAAACGATGGTCACGACCTGCCCGGTGGTGAGGTCCAAAAAGCTCTCGGTGTCGGGCGCATTACGCTCGACGGCGGTCTCGAGAGCGTCCCAATCGATAGGTATTCGTCTAGTCGCCATGGTATGGCCCCTATGTGAGCGTCAGGGCTCGAATTTTCAATGGTAAAGCGGACCCTTGGGGTTTGCAAGGCGAGACGGAGCAGCGTCTTGACAGCGGCGGGCTCCGGGCTAGAATGCCCGTTCCGATTCCTCCGAGATCACAGCGGAAGGTGGTGAGCCGTGGCTCGCGTGACCGTCGAAGATTGCCTCGAGAGAGTTCCGAATCGATTTGCCCTCGTGATTCTCGCCGCCGAACGCGCGCGCCAGCTCACTGCTGGCAAGGCGCCGGTGGTCGAGTGCGAAAACAAACCGGCCGTCACGTCGCTTCGCGAGATCGCGGATGGGAAAGTACGCTTTTCCGAGAACGTTCGCGAGACCGTCAAATCGTTCATCGAAGAGCGCCGAGCCGCGGGCTTCATGTGAGCTGGGCGCCTCCGAGGGGTCGCGAGGCGATCGCATGAACGCCCCGACGCCGCCCGGCGGCGGGCCCTCGCCAGCCGCCCTCGCCCGCCGACTAGAGCGCGAGACAACCGCGCTCGTTCGGGCGGCTCCACCTACGCCGACCGAGGTTGCCGCCGCGCGGGCGGTGGCCGAACACGTGGCCGCGGCGTGCGCAGGAGGCGAGAAGGTCGGCGGCGCCGCCGCTGTGGCCGAGGCGCTCGCGCAATGCCTGCGCGATATCGAGCGCGGCGCCATCGCCCCGGGCCCAGTCCTCATGTACGTGGCATCCGCGGCGAGCGTGCTGGCGACCGAGCTCCACGGACAGAGCCTGGGAAGCCCCGGCTCCGCGTCCGCGCTCACCGCGGCGCGTTACGAACTCGAGAGCTTCACGCCCACGCGGGCGGAGCGGGCTCGGCCGAGCGCGCCCGACGTGCCGCTCGGCGCGCTTCGCCCGGGGGGCCAGTCCGCCGCGGACAGGTGACGCGCAGAATCAGTCTCGAACTGCGATGGCGAACTTGAGGTAGTTCGCCTCGGGGAAGCCCGGAGCGACCGGAACGTCCGGGGGCAGCGCGCGCCGGTCGACGATGCGAAGTCCAGCCCCGGCCCGCTCCGAGCCGCGGGCGAGCGCCGCATCGAAGCCCTCGTGCGACAGCTTGTGCGTCGACGAGGCGGCAGCGATGAGCCCCCCCGGCTCGGTGACCTCGAGCGCGGCGGCCACGAGCTCGCCGTAGTCCTTCACCGCGCTCCACGCCCGCCCACCGCGACTCGGGCTCGCGAACGCCGGCGGATCCAAGATCACGAAGTCGAACCGCCGCCGACGCTCGGCCATCTTCGCCAGCACCTTGAACGCATCGCCGACGATGTGCTCCGGGGCGTCGTCATCGAGGCCGTTTAACGCGAAGTTCCGCCTCGCGCGGGCGTGGGCCTTGGCGGCGACGTCGATCGCGCACACCGAGCTCGCGCCGCCGCGCGCCGCGCACACCGAAATGGCGCCGGTGTAGCTAAACAGGTTCAAAACGCGCTTTTCCGAAGCCCACGCAGCGACGGCGCGCCGGCCTTCCCGGAGGTCGGCGAAAAGCCCTGTGGACACCGGCGCCGTCACGTCGACGTGAAACCGCAGGTCCCCATCGCGCACCTCGAGCTCCACGGGCGCGGGGGCGCCGCGCACGAGCTCGGCCCCGCCGCGGGGCCCTTCACCGGCGAGCGGCTTGAATCGCCGCTGCTGATAGATGGCTGTCGGGGCGAGCTCGTCCTCGAGCCCGTCGTAGACCCCGTCGATGAACGACAGCGCCGCCGGCGCATAGATCTGGGCGACCACGAAGTCGCCGTAGCGCTCGACCACCACCGCCGGGACGCCGTCGCTCTCGCCGTTTATCACGCGGAGGTTTTCGAACTGGTCGAAATCGAACAGGCGCCGGCGAAACCGCACGGCGGCGCGCGCCCGCTCGCGAAATAGCGGCGCCCCCACGGTCTCGGCGGCGTCCCGGGTGACCACGCGGGCGGCGATCGCCGTCTCCCCGTCGTAGACGGCGCGCGCGACGAAATCGCCGTCGCCGTCCACGAGGTCCAGCGCGTCCCCCGGGTTTTGGCGAAGCGCGCGCGAGCCGAGCGCTTCGCGGTACACCCACGGGTGGCCGAGCCGGATCTTGCGAGCGACTTCGTGGGGGAGCCTCACCGTCCCGCGACGAATGACTGGCGCGCCGCGGCGGCGCTCGCCTTTGCCGCGCGGACTCACCCCCTCAGAGCGTCTCGACATGGGTCGGCCATACTAGTGCACATCGCAGGCCCCCGCCAGCCGCGACAAGTGCGCGAAGATGGATTTCCAACCGCCCGCGTGACCGCTGCGACGCCCGCGGCACGGCGGCCGCGCCGCCTGCGATGCGGCTTTCGCACCGCGTTGACACAGCCGCTAAGCCTGAACTAACGTGCTACAAATTCGCGCAAAAATGGAGTGTTTTGGATGAGCCGACTCGGCGAACTCCTCGTCCGCGAGAACATGATCTCGCTGCAGCAGCTCGAGGAGGCTCAAGCGGAAGCAAAGCGCACGGGCCGCAGGCTCGGAGCGACGCTGAGCCAGCTCGGCTACGTCGAGGACCAAGCGCTCACCGAGCTCTTGGCCAAGCAGTACAGCCTGCCGTCGATCGATCTCGCCGACTTCGATATCGACCCCGACGTCATCAGCCTCGTGCCGAAGCACGAGGCGCAAAAGCACATGGTGATTCCCGTCAACCGAGCGGGCGGGACGCTCATCGTGGCGATGTCGGATCCTTCGAACATCTACGCCATCGATGAGCTGAAGTTCCTCACGCAGTACCACATCGAGCCGGTGGTGGCGTCCGAATCGGCGATCGACGACGCCATCGGCCGGTATTACGACAAGGGCCCGAACTTCGACGAGATGCTCGGCGCCCTCGACGAGGAGGTCGATTACAAGGCGCAGGAAGAGGCGGATCTCAACGTCGTCGATCTCGAAAACCAGGCCGGCGAAGCCCCCGTGGTCAAGCTCTGCAACGCGATGCTCCTTCAGGCGATCAAGAAGGGCGCGTCGGACATCCACGTGGAGCCCTACGAGCGGAGCTTGCGCGTGCGCTACCGGATCGACGGCATCCTCCACGAAGAGATGCAGCCGCCGCTCAAGCTCCGCGCGGCGATCACCAGTCGCCTCAAGATCATGGCGAGCCTCGACATCGCCGAACGGCGCCTGCCCCAGGACGGGCGAATCAAGCTCAAGATCGGCAAGGACAAAGAGATGGACTTCCGCGTCTCCGTCCTGCCGAGCCTGTTCGGCGAAAAGGTCGTCATGCGGCTGCTCGACAAGTCGAACCTGCAGCTCGACATGACCAGGCTCGGGTTCGAGGAAAAGCCGCTCGAGGACTTTCAAGACGCGATCAAAAAGCCCTACGGCATGGTGCTCGTGACTGGACCGACCGGATCCGGGAAGACGACCACGCTGTACTCGGCGCTCTCCGAGCTGAACTCGCCCGACACCAACATCAACACGGCCGAGGATCCCGTGGAGTTCAACCTCCACGGGATCAACCAGGTGCAGATGCACGAGGACATCGGCCTCAACTTCGCCACGGCGCTCCGCTCGTTTTTGCGCCAAGACCCCGACACGATCATGGTCGGCGAGGTCCGCGACTTCGAGACCGCAGAGATCGCCGTCAAGGCGGCCCTCACCGGCCATCTGGTGCTCTCGACCCTGCACACGAACGACGCTCCGTCCACGGTCTCCCGCCTCCTCAACATGGGCGTGGAGCCGTTCCTCGTCACGGCGTCGCTCAACCTCGTCCTCGCCCAGCGGCTCGCGCGGCGAATCTGCGCCGAGTGCAAAGAGCCCGTCGAAAAGCACCCCGAGGTCCTCCGGCGCATGGGCATGAGCGAGGACGTGATCGCCAGCGCGACCCTCTACGCCGGCCGCGGGTGCCGCGTGTGTAACCAGATGGGCTACAAGGGACGCGTGGCGCTCTACGAGGTGATGCCGTTTACCGACGACCTCAAGGAGCTTGTGCTCCAGGGCGCGTCGGCGGCCGAGCTCAAAGCGGAGATGATCCGCGGCGGCGTGTCGTCGCTTCGCCTCGCCGGGATCAACAAGATCCTAGAGGGCGTCACCACGCCCGAAGAGGTGCTCCGCACAACCGTGGAGGATTGAGACGATGCCGCCGACGCTCAACCAGCTGCTCAAGGCGATGGTCGACAAGGGGGCCTCGGATCTCCACATCACGTCGAACAGCCCGCCGCTCCTGAGGCTCAGCGGCCAGCTCGCGCCGCTCAAGACGGAGCCGCTCACGCCCGTAGACACCAAACAGATGTGCTACTCGATCCTCACCGACTCGCAGAAGCTCCGCTTCGAAGAGGATCAAGAGCTCGACTTCTCGTTTCACGTCAAGAGCCTCGCCCGCTTCCGCGGCAACCTCTTCATGCAGCGCGGCGCGGTCGGCGGCGCGTTTCGCCTCATCCCGTTCGACGTCATCCCCCTGCATCGCCTCGGCATGCCGGCCACGGTGCAAGAGCTGGCCGATCGGCCACGCGGCCTGGTCCTCGTCACGGGCCCCACCGGCTCCGGCAAATCCACCACGCTCGCGTCGATGATCGACCACATCAACACGAGCCGGCGTTCGCACATCGTCACCGTCGAGGATCCCATCGAGTTCCTCCACCAGCACAAGTCGTGCCTCGTCAACCAGCGCGAGATCGGCGCCGACACGAAGTCGTTCAAGCTCGCGCTCAAATACATCCTCCGTCAGGACCCCGACGTGGTGCTCGTCGGTGAGATGCGCGATCTGGAGACCATCGAGGCCGCCCTCACCATCGCCGAGACCGGACACCTGGCCTTCGCCACGCTCCACACGAACGGCGCCATCCACAGCATCAACCGGATCATCGACGTGTTCCCGGCCCATCAGCAGCCCCAGATCCGCGCCGTGCTCTCGTTCGTGCTCGAGGGCGTGGTCAGCCAGACGCTGTTGCCGCGCGCCGACGGCCCCGGGCGGGCGCTCGCCTGCGAAATCATGGTTCCGAACTCCGCGATTCGAAACCTCATCCGCGAAGACAAAATCCACCAGATCTACTCGCAGATGCAGATCGGCCAAGCGAAATACGGCATGCAGACGATGAACCAAGCGCTGTGTCAGCTCTACGTGAACCAGCAGATCACGTTCGAAGACGCGATGGGGCGCTCGACGGACACCGAGGAGCTCGGGACGATGATCAAGAGCGCCCAGTCCGGGAAGGCGGGCGCGCCGCGCGGCGCGCCTGGCGAGGGCCGCGGCCGCTGATGCCAAGCCTGCCGCCGACACGCGTCCCACCTGCGATTTGCGCCATGAGCGCGCCGCGCCCGCTCCTCGGCGGCGCGCCGGCGGCCGAGGTGCGCGATGCCTAAGTTCCACTGGCAGGGGACCAGCCGCGCCGGCGAAAAGCGCAAAGGCGTGATGGAGGCGCCGGACCGAGACGCGGTCCTCGCGCGCCTGCGGAGCGAGGAGATCACGCCAAAGCGCGTCGCGCGCGGGCTCCCCGAGATCGACCTTCGCATCGGGTCCGGCGTCACCGAGGAGGACAAGCTCGTCTTCACGCGGCAGCTCGCCACGATGATCGACGCAGGGCTGCCGCTCGTTCAGTGCCTGGACATCCTGGCCAACCAAACCGCGAACCGGGCGTTCGCCAAGGTCTTGCACAGCGTCAAGGCGAACGTGGAACAGGGAGCCACGTTCGCCGACTCGCTGCGCCGCCACCCGCGGGTGTTCGACGACCTGTTCGTGAACTTGATCGGCGCCGGTGAGGTCGGCGGCATCCTCGACACGATCCTCACGCGCCTGAGCAGCTACATCGAGAAGGCGGTCAAGCTCAAGCGCCAGGTCAAGAGCGCGATGGTCTACCCGATCGCCATCATCTGCGTGGCGATCATCGTGGTGATCATCATGCTCACCAAGGTCATCCCGGTGTTCGAGGACATGTACCAGCAGTTCGACGACGCGCAGCTGCCGGGACCGACCCTGTTCATCCTCACCCTGTCCCACGGGTTCATCGACAACTGGTATTGGTTCCTCGCCGGCGGGGTGGCGCTTTTCGGCCTCCTCATGTTCTTCCTCACGAATGCAAGCGGGCGTGAGGTCTTCGACCGGCTCATCCTCAAGGTCCCCATCATCGGGATGGTGCTCCGTCGCGTCGTCGTCGCGCGGTTTACGCGCACGCTCGGCACGCTGCTCGCCTCGGGTGTGCCGATCCTCGACGCCCTGGACATCTGCGCCCGGACGGCGGGCAACAAAGAGGTCCAAAAGGCCGTGCTCTACGCGCGCTCGAAGATCGCCGAAGGCCAGGATCTCGCCGGTCCGCTGGAGGCGTCGCGGGTGTTCCCGGGGATGGTGTGTCAAATGATCGGCGTGGGCGAACAGACGGGGGCGATGGACGCGATGCTGCAAAAGATCGCCGACTTTTACGAAGATGAAGTCGATGTCGCCGTCGGCCGACTCACCTCACTCATGGAGCCGATCATGATGGTGATCCTAGGCGGGGTCATCGGCGGCATGATCGTCGCGATGTATTTGCCCGTATTCGAGCTCGCCGGGCACATCGAATGACCCGCGGGAGGCGGGGATGACGGCGCCGGCGCCCGGATCTGCGCGGACGCCGCGCTCGCCGGACACCCCCGCGCCCGGCGCGGGCGACGGGCCGCCGACCTCCCCGGGAGATTCCCTCGCCCCCGCGCCCGCCGACGTCGATACGGCGAATTGGCGCCGGCGCCTCGCGCAGCTGTCGCTGTTCCGCCTCGTGGTGATCAGCCTCGTCCTCGGCAGCTCGCTGTTCCTCGCCTGGCTAAGCGACGCAGACATGTCGACCAGCTCGGCGCGACTCTTGCTCGCCATCATCATCACGACCTACGCGCTCACCATCGCCTACGCGCTGCTCATCCGCCACACCAGACACCTCCGCCGGCTCGCCCAGGCCCAGCTTTGCATCGATCTCGCGATCGCCACGCTCCTGGTCCACATCACCGGCGGCGCTGGGAGCGCCTACACGTTTTTCTATCCGCTCGCGATCATCGGCGCCGCGACGCTTCAGATGCGCAGCGGCACGCTGCTCACGGCCGCCGCCGCCGTGCTCTTGTTCTCCGGCGTGAGCCTCGCGGGAGCCAGCGGCGTGCTCCCCGCGCCGCCCGGTGATCCGATGTTTCCGGGACCGCCCGGCGGGCTCGACCTCGCCCGCGCGCTCGGCCTCAACGTCGCCGCGTTCATCGCCGTGGCGATCCTCGCGACCAGCCTCGGAAACCAGCTCCAGCGCGCGAGCGCCGTGATTCAGAGCGAGCGCTCCGCGACCGCCGACCTGCGCACGCTTCACGCCGACATCATCCGCAGCCTGTCGAGCGGCCTGGTTACCGTGGATCGCGACGGGACGGTGCTCACGTGCAACGCCACCGCCGGCGACATCCTCGGCTTGGATCCCGACCGCGCGCCCGGCCACCCGGTCGATCGACTCATGCCCGGGCTGGGCGCGCTGATCGCCTCGATCGGCGCGCGCGAGCGGCTCCGGCGCGGCGAGCTCGAAATCCCGCGCGATGGCGGCGCCGATCTCGCGCTCGGCGTCACCGTGTCCCCGCTGTTCGACCGCTTGGAGCGAGTCGTGGGACGCGTGGTCAACTTTCAAGACCTCACGGAGCTCCGCCGGGTCCAGGCGCGATACGAGCAGGCCAGGCGCCTGGCCGTGGTGGGGAGCCTCGCGGCCGGCATCGCGCACGAGATCCGCAACCCCCTCGCCTCGATCTCGGGCTCGCTGGAGCTCTTGCGCACGAGCGAAGGCAGCGATCCCGAAACCCAAACCCTCACCGACATCGTCACCCGAGAGGTCGAGCGCCTAAACGACCTGGTCACCGACCTCCTCGACTACACGAACCCCGAGCCCCGCGAGCTGGCAGAAATCCAGCTCGGCGCGCTCGCGGTCGAGACCCTGCGCCTGTTTCGCCGCGACAAGTCGTTGCCGCCCGCGTCGGTCGAAATGCGCGACGACGCGTCTTGCGAGGGCCCCCGCGTGGTGGGCGACGCCGGGAAGCTTCAGCAGATCCTGTGGAACCTCCTCCGCAACGCCGTTCAGGCCGCGGCGAGCGGCGGCGGGCACGTCACCCTGTACGTGGGCGCGGAGGACGACGAGGCGGTGATCGCGGTCGAAGACGACGGTCCCGGCATCGCCGAGGAGCACATCGACCGGATCTTCGATCCCTTCTTCACCACCAAGAGCCGGGGGAGCGGGCTGGGCCTGGCGACCGTCCAGAGCGTGGTCAACGCTTGCGGCGGTCACATCCGGGCCGACAACCGGGACACCAGGGGTTGCGCCGTCGTCATCCGGCTCCCGCTGCGCGAGCCGGACGACCACGCAGCGCAGGGCGCCGGCGAAAACGCCCCGGCGTGACGCGCCCCCGAGCGCACGCGCGTGATCCGCAGTGGCCCGGGCGGCGCCGCCGCCGCCACGGCCTCAGAGCTCGACGGTGGCCTCCGCCGTGCCCACGCGGCAGCTCCCCACGCGCGCGCGAATCCGCCCGCGGCCGCGCACGGTCCACTCGAGCGTGCGCGCGGCGCCGCCGCCGCGGGTGCGCTGAAAGTAGGGCACGCCGGTGCCGCTTTGCAGGCCCGTTCCCCAGCCTTCCAGGTGGCCGACTTCTCGCCGGGGGGCCTCGCCCACCACCTCACACTCGCCCTCGGCCGTGAGCTCGGCCCAAAGCGGCTCGTTCCACGGCAGGTCCTTGGCCTCGGCGGTGATGTGCGTGGGCAGGTAGCCGTGGTTTTCCACGGTCATGGTGATGACGTGCGCGTCGCCCCCGGCGGGCGCGGCCTCGAGCCGCCGGATCACCACCTTCGGCGCCATCGCCGCCACCCGGAGCCACAGCGAGCTCTGCCCCGCGCACACGCCGGGCAAAGCCTCGTAGGACGGGTTTACGACCCCAACGCGCGTGTCGAAGCCGCCGATCTCCACCTCACCGAGCTGCGGGTGCGAAAACGGCCGCCACGGCACGAGGGCCCGGCCGGCGTTTTGCTCGGCGTCGAAGCGGGCGAGGCGAACCATCTCCTCGCGCGTAAGGTGGGTGTAGTGGTGCACGAACGGCTTTTTCCGCTCCACGCCCAGGCGCGCGAACAGATCCCAGAGCTCGGTGACGAGCGCGATGCAGCCGCGTTGGTGAAACGCGAAGTCGGTGAGGTCGCCGTGAAGCGGCGTCTCCGGCCGATAGGTGAACTCCTCATAACCGCTCACCATGGGATAGCCGGTATACGTCTTTGCCCACGCCTCGAGCTGGCGAAACACGGCGAGATCCCCCTGGTCCATTTTGCTGTCGGGCCGATCGCCGAGCGGTCGGATGTGCACGCCGCCGAACGTGTGCAGGTTCAGCCACGCGAAGATGTGCGGCCGCGCCACCGCCGCCTCCACCACCGCGCGCGACTCGGGCTCGCTGGCCGGATAAGGGCCGGCGCCGGCTTGAAGCGGCTCCGGGCGCCACGCCCACGGGAAGTTGCGATTTAGGTCCGGATCGTTGTCGGCGGTCATGCCCGGATCGGGGATATGCCGGCCGTCGAAGTTTTCGATGTAGCCCTCGGGGTAGAGCTTGTAATAAGGCCCCTGATCCTCGATGCGCCTCGGCAACAGCAACCCGGGAAACTCCTCGGATTCGACGAGCTCGCCGGCCGGGTCTCGCACCCGCATGTGCAAGATCACCCCGTCGCCGTCCATGTCGCTCTGGATCCACCGCGCGTGCGCCCTGTTGGGGCGCTCATCACGGGGCACGGACCGAACGACCCGACCGGTGGACAAAACCTCCTCGGCGCCATCGGGGGAAATCCGGGGCACCACGTAAAACAAGACATCGCGGACGAGGGCGCGAACGTGTCCGGGCAGATCGCGGGTCTCGGCGTCGGGATCGACGTGCAGGCGCAGGGCGTCCTCCGCGATGGCCAGCGCCGCGCTCGACCCGGCCAGCTCGCCGGCGTGGAGGTTGCCGTCGACCCACACCGCGGGGCGCGCCCGCTCGGGCTCCGGGCCGATGGCGAGGAGCCAGATATCGCGCCCTGCGCCGCTCGTGCCGATCGAGGTCAGGCTGACGAGGTGCGGGAACGCCTCGGCCCATCGGGTGACCTGCTCCGTGAGCTCGGCGTAGGTGAGATAGCGCTCGCGAAATCCGCGGGCGAGCTCGTCGATGCGCGCACTGCCGGCTGTCATGGCGGCAGGGTATACCGCACCTGCCGCGCGCGCAGAAAGCGCACCCCCAGCTCGCGCCTACAGCGGCGCCCGGCGCCGCTTTGCCTAGGCGTGATCCCGTCGACATGGCGCCACCGCCGCGACCGGACATGGATCGCGCCGGCCAGGCGTGCTAATCCAGGCGGCACTGTGAGCTCTCCGCGACAGCCGAAGCGCGCCCGCGACGGGCGGGTCGCTCTGCCCGTCGTCACGCCCGCCGATCCGGGGGGACGCGCCGCGAGCGAGATCTCGCCCGACCCGAGCGAGCTGCCCGTCGCGCCGCCGGGCGGCGCCCCCCGCGTGTACCTGGAGACCTACGGCTGCCAGATGAACGTGGCCGACTCGGACCTCATCACCGGGGTCCTCGCCGAGCGCGGCTACGGCCGGGCGCAAAGCCCCGACGAGGCCGACGTGATCCTGTTGAACACGTGCGCCATCCGCGAGAAGGCCGAGGATCGGGTGCTCGCGCGCATGCGCCAGCTCAAGGCCCACCGGGACGAACGCGGCGCCGTACTCGGCGTCGCCGGATGCATGGCCGAGCACCTCAAGGGAACGCTTCTCGATCGCGCGCCCTACGTAGACGTGGTCGCCGGCCCCGACAGCTACCGGCGCATGCCGGACCTGCTCGGCCGCGCCCGCGCCAAGGGCACGAGCCCGGGCGGCGACGCCGTCGCCGACGCCGATACGCAAACGCCCCTCATCGACGTCAGGCTCGACAAGCGCGAGACCTACGACGGCCTGTCGGGCGCCGCCGGCGGCGACGGCGTGTCGGGCTACATCACGATTCAGCGCGGCTGCGATAAGTTCTGCAGCTTTTGCGTCGTGCCGTTTACGCGCGGTCGCGAGCGCGGGGTCGCCCCGCGCGAGATCTTGCGGCAGGCGCGAACCTACGCGGAGGCGGGCTACCGCGAGGTCGTCCTACTCGGCCAAACCGTCAACTCCTATCGGTACGAAGACGTGGGGTTTGCCGATCTGCTGCGCGGGGTCGCCCGCGTGGACGGCATCGACCGGATCCGGTTTACGTCCCCGTACCCGGTCGATTTCACCCCCGAGGTGATCGCCGCCATGGCCTCGGAGCCGAAGGTCTGCGAGCACGTCCACCTCCCGCTTCAGTCCGGCTCGGACGCCGTGCTAGACCGCATGGGCCGCGGCTACAGCACAGACGACTTCCGCCGCCTGGTGGCGGATCTGCGCGCGGCGATGCCCGGCGTGGCGATCTCGACCGACATCCTCACAGGGTTTTGCGGCGAAACCGAGGACGATCACCAGGCCACGCTGTCGCTGATGCGCGAGATCCGGTTCGACTCGGCGTTCATGTTCGCTTACTCGGAGCGCTCGCTCACCCGCGCGGCCAAAAAAATGGACGACGACGTGCCCGAGCCCGAAAAGAAGCGGCGCCTCGCCGAGATCATCTCGCTCCAGGAGTCGATCTCGCGGGAGGTGAGCCGCTCGAAGATCGGCGCGCGCGAGCGGGTGCTCATCCACGCGCCGTCCAAGCGCGGGGCCGACCGCATGACCGGACGAACCGGCGGTTTCAAAAACGTGATCGTCCCCGCGGAGGCCGGCGGGCCGGGTGACTTCGTCGACGTGGAGATCGAAGACGCGACCATGGCCTCGCTGTTCGGGCGGCCCGTCGCGTAGATCAGCGGGCGCGCGATCGCGCCTTCGCGCGGGCGAACCGTCTCGTTGGCGCGCGAGCGCGCGTTCACGCGGTCGCCACGGACGAGGCCGTCAGAATCCGAGCAGGAGCCCGACGTTTCCGTCGAACTGCAGCGCGAAACCGGGCTCGACACCCCGCCCGGTGGGCCCGCAGTCGCCGATGCACTGCACGACGGGCACGCCGGCCAGCGCGTTTAGCTCCGTGACGAGTTGGAGCCTGTCGCCGAGGGCAAACGAATAGCCCACGCCCGCACCGACGATCACCGGACCAGAGGCGGCGGTGTCGGTGTCGCCATCGTCAGACGGCTCCGCCAAGGGCACGGTGTTTCGCATCACCCCGCCGCCCAGCAAAAAGTTCAGCGTCGTCCCCACGCCGGTATCGTTTAGCACGTAGCGGAGGCGGGCGGTCCCCGCGGGCGCCGCTGTCGCAGGCCCCTCGCCCGCGTTCGCCAAAAGCGGGAAGCCGACGCGCGAGCCCACCGACACCGTAACCTGCGGGTTGACGAAGATCCCGATTTCGGGGACGGCGTGCATGATCGAGGGTGCGAAACAACACCCCACGCGTTCCTGCTCCACCTCGGTGCTCCCGCTCACGTACCCGCCCCCGGTCCCGGCCAACAGCATCACGAACACGTTGTGGTCGAAGATCTCCGCCGCTCGCGATCGCGCGCCGGGGTCATCGCCCACCCCATCGAGCGGGTTTTCCGCATCCAGTGCGGCGTCACCCGACACCTCGATGATGTTCGGCGTCCCCGCGGAGCCGCTTCCGCCCACGCGCTCCCCGCCGCGCGCCGCTTCGATGTAGTAGTACAGATAGTCGCCGGCGATGTCGCCGCCGGGGATGTGGCCGCTATAGGAACACCCGCCGGCCTGGCGCATCTCGATCTCGTCGTAATCCGACGTGCCCTGGCCGCGGTAATAGAGCACCACGCTGCCCACATCCACCTCGTCACCGACCTGCACATCGATGTCGCGATCCCGACCGGCAGTCGCCACCTCGACCAGCTCGTGCTGCACACCGGAGACCCCTGGACACGACGCAGACGCGCCGTCGCCCACGAGGTCCTCACGGATCTCGCCGAGCAGCTCCTCCATGGCGCTGGTGCGATACGCGGCCGGAATCTGGATGTCCGGATCGATCTCGACCGCGTTTACGAACTCGATCGCCGCCGCATTTTCGTCCTCGAAGCCGGCGAAAAACACCACGCCCAGCTTCAAATGGATACGAGCCGCGGCATCGGAATCGCCAAGCCTGTTTCGCTTGGCATACACGATGGCGTCGCTCAGGATATCCTGCGCCTCCTCGTACTCGAGCAGCTGATAGGACTCCATCGCCCGCTGTTCCATCTCGCGGAGGCGATCCTCATCGGCATAAGCGAGCCCGGCTCCGCCGGTGGCGAAAAGTGCCACCACGGCGGCCAGGGCCACACCTCGATGCGCAGTCCTTGGAATCATGGCCCTCACGTAAGCAATCCTACTCTCGACGATACCAGACTAAGCGCCGCCGCTCGATTATAGCGCCGTGCCGCCGGGCTGTCGGTCCTCCATCCGCTAACAATCTCGGACGGCCTCGGCTACCGGGCCCGCACCCGGCGCGAGTCCCGCGCCAGGGCCACCCCCACCTGGGCGCCTGCGACGGCCAGCGCGAGGGCGAGCACCACGAGCACATAGCCGAGCTTTACGTCCATGAGCCCGAGCGCCGCGCCGTGGGCGAACGCCTCGTAGCTCCCGTACACGCCGAGCCGATCGCCGAAAACCGCCACCACGACGACGATGCCGGCGACGGCCACCACCACCGGAACCCAAGACCAACGACACTGCCCAGCCCTGGCGAGGCGACCGCCGAGCGCCCACCCGGACATGAGCGCGACCACTTGCGCCGGTGCCCACGCGAGGCCCAAAAGCGCCGACATCGAGCTCGGATCGAGGAGATACATCCAGCTCCAGTCCGGGTGCACGAGCCCCAAGTACAGGGCGCTCGGGACGACCAAGATCAGCGCGAACCCGAGCACGAATCCGAACGCCGGGACCGCGAACAGCCCGTCGGCGCGGATGCGGTCGCGACCGAACGCGGCAAACACCACGCCCAGGCAGCCGCTCGCGAGTAAATAAACGAAAATCGCGCCCTCCTTCGCTACTGCGAAGATCAGTCGAACTGAGCCCCCCGACTGGCAGCTCGCGGTCAGCTGCCCAGGCGCTCCGGCAAACGGACGGGCGGGCCCATCCCCATGAGGAGCGACGCGAGCAGGCGACCGAGGCCGACCCGGACGGGATCAAGGCAATTGAGATTCGCCGTAGGCTATCACAACTAGTGCCTCGACCCAGGCGTAATGATTCGATCGTTACCCGCTGCGGCCGCGGCCGCCGGGCCCGCGCGCATGACGCGGCGGCGGCCGATTCTCGGTCTCATCGTCGGCGCCGAGCGGAGGGCTTACGGCCGAGAACGGCGTCTCGCCCTGGCCTTCGAGCGCACCCGTAATATCGAGCTCACCGGCCGCGAAACGGTTGTCCACGGGCGGCGGCTGCGGCTCGTCGCCGGCGCCGCGCCCCGCGCCGATCGCCGCGATGTCCCCGGGCCGGTGGTCGCGAGTGAGGCTGTCCTCCACGACCCAGTCCTCGCCGGTATCGTCTCCCGCGGCGAGCGCGGCCTCGCCAGTGTCGGCGCCAACGCCTACGGCCCCCACCGCCTCGCCCCCCACTCCCACGAAACTCGGCGGCTCGACGGCCGTTATGTCGTCCGCCAGCGGCTCGCCGGGATCGGCGAGGTCGTCTGCCTGCAATCGCGCGACGCCGGGGTTGGCTACCACCGGAATCGCGCCGGCGGCGCGCGCCCCGGCGGGCGCCGCGGCGGCCCGGCTCGCCGCCCGCTCGAAGACCTCGGCCCACTCGGGATACGCCGCGAGCCCGTCGTAAGCGCGCCTGAGCGCCCGCCTCGTGCCGCTCGCGCTGTAGTGCTTGCGCACGTGCTCGTAGCCTGCGGCGGCGAGCCGCTCGCGCAGGTCGGGGTCGGCGAGCAGGGCCTTGATCCGATCGGCCAAATCCGCCGGATCCCCCGGCGTGAACAAAAGCCCGGTCTCCCCCTCGCGAACGAGGAGCGTCGCCGCGCTGCGGCGCGCCGCCACCACCGGGCGCCTGCACGCCATGAACTCGAGGAGCTTCGTGGGAAACAGCGCCGCCGGCGAGGTCGACAGGTCTGCCGCCCGCGGCGCCACGCACACGGTCGCCCGGGCGATGAGGTCCGGCGCGTCCTCGTGTGGGATCTCGCCGGGAAGCTCCAGGCGATCCGCGATCCCGCAGGCCCTCGCCGAGGCCGTGACCCGCTCTAGGTACGGCGCATCCGCGGGCCCCGCCAAGACCAAGCGGGCGTCGGCGTGCCGCGACACCTCCATCATCGCCTGGATGATGAGTCTCACGCCGCGACCGGGCCCCACCGGGCCCAGGTAGAGGATCCGCGGCGGGCCTCGGTCTGCCGGGTCGTCCCAATCGAAGTGATTGACGTCGACCCCGGGCGGCGCCATCCACACCCGGTCGGGGCTCGTGAGCGACGCCAGGTGACGGCGGGCGGGCTCGCTGGGCGCAAGCACGATGTCGGCCGCGCGGACGCAGCGCGTCTCGGCCTCGAGGAGGCCAGGAAGCGCGCCTTCGTCCACCGAGGACGGATCGGCGAGGGTCGCGCGCGCTGCGTCGAACACCACGGCGTACCCGAAGCGGCGCTGCAGCTCGGCCACGACGGAGGCACTCCAGCCGTCGCGGACGTGCACGACGTCGTAATCACCGCCATCGAGCTGGCGGCGCAGGGCCCGCTGAAACGCCTCGGCCCGCTCGGCGAGGGGAGCGTCCGGAATCGGGACGCGCAGCATCCGCACCCGCGAAGACCGTTCGACATAGGGCTGCTCGCCCCGGCGAGCCGCGAGGACGTCGACGGCGCTTCGCCTGGCGAGCGCACGAATCGCGTGACCGACCTGCACGCCGGCGCGGTCGGGGCTGGGAACGGCGCAAAACCCCGCTATGAGTACGCGAAGCATCAGCGCTGGGCTCCTCCGGTGTGTCTCGATTCTTGAATTGTTCCCGCTGGTGAGTTAGGAACCCGAGGCGATCGGCGTCCGGTGTGGCGGCGGCGCACATTGCGCGGCGGCCGGGTCCCGGGCGCTGCCGGAGGACGCGACGTGAACCAGCTCATAGCGTACTTGCGCGAGAACATGATCCTAGACTTCCAGGGCGATCTGACCCTGGAGATGGTCCGCGACTTCCTGAAGGAGGACAACAGCCGCGAGGCGCGAGTGCTCCTGTCCAAGCTCGTCGAAGATCGCGGCGTAAACGAGATGATGATCGTCCTGGCAGACTGCCTCCTCGAAGTGGTCCAGCGATCGCTAAGCGACGACCGGATCCGCGAGCAGCTTCGCATTTACTCCGAATCCTAGTGCCGCTTTAGGTCTGGGCCTTCGGGCAATATACATGGTCTCTTGGGCGAGGCGCGATGAAGGAGTGGTAGGGTCCCCCCTCCCTACCCGGGCGCCGTGAGGTGGCGACACACGGGGTTTCAGGGGCTTGCGTGGTGGTGCGCGCTTTCTCGGCCGCTGCCGTCGCCCGCGGCGCCGGTCGTCGCGAAATAGCCGAGCACCGCAAACGCGGTCTTGGCGATCCGTTCCATCTGCGCGGGCACGAGCTTGTCGGCGGTGTCGGTGGGCCGGTGGTAGTCGTCGTGCATGGCCGTGGAAAAGTGCAGCGACAAGACGCCCCGGCGGCGAAACCGCCAGTCGTCGGTGCGCCCATCCCAGCCGAACAGCTCGGCGAGACCAGGGGGCGCCTCCACGAGTTCGAGCCCGGCTGCGCTCGCGGCGCGGTGCGCGGCCCGCCTGGCTCCGCGGTGCTCGCCCAGTCCCACCACCGCCGCCGTGGCAGGCTTTCCTGAGCCGGCCTCGAAAAAGTGTCGGCCCACCATGTCGAAGTTCAAAACCGCCACCGTGTCCGCGAGCGGCACCAGGGGATCTCGCACGTAGACCCCCGAGCCCACGAGTCCGGGCTCCTCGGCGCCGAACGCCGCGAAGATGATCGTTCGCTCCGGCTCGCCCAGCGACTGCACCGCCGCCC
>SLNH01000300.1 GCA_007133195.1 Nannocystineae bacterium
CCCGCCGCGACCGCCGGCGGCGGACGAGGTCTGCCTCGCCCCGGCGGGCCGCTCCGAGGCCCCGGTCCCGGCCGCCGCGCGCGCCTCCTTGAGCCGCTTCATCTCTTTTTCCAGCTCGGCCAGCTCGCCCAGCACCTCGTGCATGCGCGCGCGCTCGCGCTCGGCCTTTTGTCGGGCGGCGCTCGCCGTGGCCGTCTCGCCGGCGGCGTCGGCCTTGTCCGCGTGCTTCTGCCACGAGTCGGCGGCCTGGCGCGCGTCCACGAGGCGCTTTTTCTGGCTCTCGCTGCGCTTGCGCACCTGGCGGATGAGATCGTCGATCTCGGCGCGATCAGCGCCCGCGCCCGCGCCCGCGCCGGTGCCGCTTGTCGGCTCACCAGCGCCCAGATCCTCGAGATCCCCAGCCGCCCGGGCGCGCCGGGCCTGGGACTCCACAGCCTGGGTCGCGGCGTCGACGCGCGCGCTGCGCGCTTTTTGGCGAGCCGTCTGGATCTCGCCCAGCACCTGGTCGCGATCGCGGGCGACGACCCACGCGACGTCGGCGACCGTTTCGGCCCCATCGGCGCCGATGCGGTCGTCGTCGCGAGCGGGCTTGGCGAGGAGCGGCTCGAGCGCCGACGACAAGAGCAACGGGTTCGACGCAGGGCGGGCGAGATCCCGGCGCTCGAGCGCCGTCACCACCGCCTCCTCGCCCTCCCCCTCCGGCGACAGCGCCACCATGCGGGCGCCGAGGACGAGCGCGCGCGCGATCGCGCGCGGCTTGGGACGGGCAATGATGACGTCGGCGCCGCGCCAAAGCTGGGGCGCGTCGCGCGTCGTCCCGAACAGCTTGGCGCGGATCTCGAGCGTTGGGACCTGCGCGCGGAGGGCTTGCGCCGCGTCGGCGTCGCCGCCCGCGTCGAACAAGAACAGGGGCCGCTCCTTGACGAGGGAGAGCTGCAGCGCGACCTGGGAGCCGACCTCACTGCCGAGCCCGGCGACCTCCACCAGCGCGATGGGGCCGCCGCCGAGCTTGTAGCGCTCGCGGACGGAGGCCCTGCGCTCGCGAGCCGCCTCTGCGAAGCTCCGCTCGCCGAGCGGGCCCACCGGAAGGATCCGATCTCCCGGCACGCCCGCGTCACTCAGCGCCACCGCGGCTTCGTCATCGATTGTGAGGTAGCGATCCGCGTCGGTCTCGCCCCACGCGGCGCCGGGCTCGAGGTCGGCCGCGACCGCCACCACCGGCGCCCCGTCCAGCGCATCGTCACGCGCTTCGGTGAGCGCCGCTACCGCCGCCGGATCGAACGCGAGCGCCACGTCGGGCGGACTCTCGGCGAGCTCCTGCTGAAGGCGCCGCTCGGCCAGCTCGCCGAGCACGGCTTCCCAGAGCCGCCACCCGGGATGGGGGCTCATGCGCCCCACATCGAGGGCTCGAACCTCGGCTCCAGACGCCTCGAGCGCGGCGAGCACGGGCGTGACCGCGGCGCCGGGGGAGCTCGCGCTGGTGACGACGAGGACGCGCGGGGCGGGCTCGCGACTCGAGGGAGAATCAGACACGCACCTTCTCCGAGTTGACCGCGGTGGACGGTACCCGCCCGGCGAGGGCTTCCCTCACCGCGCGGGCGGCCATTTCGGCCATGCGCCGCCGCGTCGTAGTCGTAGCGGATCCGACGTGGGGCGCAAGTACGGCGCGGTCGCTCGCCAATAGCGCCGGATGAACCGCGGGCTCGTCCTCGAACACGTCGAGCCCCGCCCCCGCGATCTCCCCGCGGGCCAGGGCCTCGGCGAGAGCCGCCTCATCCACGCACGGCCCGCGCGCCGTGTTGACCACGATCGCCGTCGGCTTCATCGCGCGCAGCGCGGCGGCGTCCACGATGTGGCGGGTCGCGGGGGTGAGCGGACAGTGCAGGCTCACGAAGTCAGCGTCGGAAACGAGCTCCGACAGCGGAACGCGCGACGCTTCGAGCTCGCGGGCGCGGGGAGCGTCCGAGCGCGCGGTGTAAAGAACGCGCATTCCGAACCCGCGCGCCCGGACCGCGACGGCTGCGCCGATTCGACCGAGGCCGATTAAGCCTAGCGTCTTTCCGGATACGTCCTGGCCGAGGAGCTGGCCCGGCTCCCAGCCGCCCCACGTCCCGCTGCGGACGAGCCGCTCGCCCTCACCGAGCCGGCGCGCGGCGGCGAGCAGGAGCGCGAAGGTCAAATCCGCCGTCGCATCGGTGAGCACATCGGGCGTGTTGGTGACGAAGATCCCGCGACCGCTGGCCGCCTCCACGTCCACGTTGTCGTAGCCGACGGCGACGTTCGCGACCACTTTCAGATTCGGGGCGGCCGCGAGAAGCTCGTCGTCGATTCGATCGCGGAGGATCGCGATCAGCGCGTCGGCGCCGCGGAGCGCGCTGACGAGCTCGGCGCGCTGCCATCGGCCGCGCTCGGGGGCGACCAAGTTCGCGCCCTCTCCGAGCTCCGGCCGGATGTCTACGGGGAGCGCCGCTGAGGACACCACACGCGCGGTCACCCGCAGACGATAGCACGGAGGAAGCGGGTCGCGTGCGCGCTGCGAGCGGTGATCCCCGGCGCGCGTCTGCGGTGCCACACAGCGCGCCGGCGTGGACGATCCCAACGCTCGGTAGGGTGGCCATCGAATCCGCCGCGGCGAGCAGAGATCGCCGTGCGAGCGTGATACGCTCGGGGCCGACGCGCTCTGCGGTGACGGTGCGCGCGGCGGGTAACGCCTCCCGGGAAGAGAGCATGCGAGAGGACGCGCGGCCTACGAGCGAAAGCGAAGACGTGAAACCGCGGGGCGACGGCGCCAGCGACGGCGGGCGCTATATCGAGCGGGCCGGCGCGCTCGGCACCCTCACCCGCGCATTCGACCGCGCCTGCACCGAAAACAAGCTGGGCTTCGCCCTCCTCATCGGGGAGCCCGGCATGGGCAAGAGTCGTACGATCCGTGAGCTCGGATCCCACATCGCTGCAAAGCACGGCAGCGCGCGCGTGCTCGCCGGCGAGGACGACGGGGAGACCGTGGCCTACGGCGCGTTCGCGCGCCTACTCGGCGTGCGGTTCGGCGTCCGCCCCGGAGAGCCAACGGAAAGCGTGCACGAGCGCATCCGCGCCGTGGCGAGCGAGCTGTTGCCGGGCCCCCGGGTCACGGAGGTGACTCACCTCGTGGCTCACCTCATGCGCGTGCCCATCGCAGATAGCCCCGTGGTCACGCCGCTCGCGGAATCGCCGCAGCAGCTCGAGGCGCGCACGTTCCTCGCGCTGCGTCGCCTGTTGGCGGCCGACGCCGAGCGCGCGCCACTCGTCCTGGTCCTCGAAAACCTCGAGCTGTGCGGAACCGAAACGATAAACCTTCTGCACTACCTCGCGGCCGGGCTGGGGGGCTCGCCGGTGCTCATCGCGGCAACGGCGCGCGAGCAGCTCTACGATCGCTACCCGCATTTCGGCGAAGGCGACGTACCGCTCGAACAGGTGTACCTGGGAGCGCTTACGCCGGAGGAGTCCGAGACCTTGCTTCGCGAGCAGTGCCGGGCGGTCGGCGATCTCCCCGAAGACCTCGTCACCCGAGCCAGGCAGCTCGGCGGATCACCGCGCGCGATCTTCGAGCTCGTGAGGCTCTTACACGAGAGCCACATCATCCGCGATGAGGAGGGCGAGGCCCAGGCCATCGACGAAGGTCTGCTGGCCGAGGCCGAAATTCCGACCACATACGATGGGCTCGTGCAGCGGCGCCTCGAGGTCATGCCGGCGGAGCAGCGGGAGACGCTCGAAAAGGCCGCGGTCATCGGCGATCCGTTTTGGCTCGACTTCGTGGCGGCGATCGGCCGCATCGAGTCCGCCCCGAAAGACGATCCGGACGGGCCCACGCTGAACGAAATCGCGACGTCCAAGGACCAAGGGCGCGCGCGCATCGCCGACATCTTGACTGACCTCGGACGCCGCGAGTGGATCGAGGAGGTGTCCGAGCCCAGGCTGGTCGGCGAGCGCGAGTTCCGATTCGCCTACGCGCACCTGCGCGACGCCGTGTACGCCGGGACCGACGAGGCCAAGCGGCGGCGATACCACAAGCTCGCGGCCCAGTGGCTCGAGCTCCGCCCGGAGGGCAGCTCCGAGGGCCTTCAAGAGGATGTGGGCCACCACCTGGAGCGCGCCGGCGACGTGGAGGCCGCCACTGCGCGCTACCAGCGGGCCGCCGACGCGGCGCGCGCGGGTTTTTTCAACGACAAGGCGATCCGCCTGTACGCCCACGCGCTCTCGTCCCTGGGCACCGCCGACCGCGCCGCTCGCATCATGCTCTGGCACGATCTCGGCTCCGTCTACGAGCTCCGCGGGGATTTCGACGCGGCGCTCGGCGCGTTCGAGCGCATGCTGCGCTTGGCGTGGGTCACGGCCTCGCGGGCCAAGGCCGCCGTGGCGTACAACAAGATGGGACGCGTGTGGCGCCGCAAAGGCGACGCCAACCTCGCGCTCAAGTACTTGGAGCGCGGGCGCGCGATGTTCGAGCAGTGCGGCGACACGCGCGGCATCGCGGGCTCGCTCGACGATCTAGGCTCCGTGCTTCGGGTCCTCGGTCGCTACGACGAGGCCTACGCGAACGTCACCAAGGGCCTCGAGCTGCGCGGGCGACGCGGCGACCAGCGCTCGATCGCGCAGTCTCTGTCGAACCTGGGCAAGATCGAAAAGGTCCGCGGCCGGTTCGGCGAAGCCCTTCGCTGCCATCGAGAGGCCCTCGGCATTCGCCGCAGCGTCGGCGATCGCGCGGGGGTCATCGCCTCCCTGAACAGCCTCGCGATCTTGGCGTTCGAGCGCGACGATCACGAGCAGGCCAGGCGCGGCTGGGAGTCCGCCCTGGCAGAGGCCGAGGAGATCGGGGCGCTGCCGCTCCAGGCGATGGCGCTCACGAACCTCGGCGAGCTCGCCCTCCTCGAGTCGCGGTACGACGAAGCCCAGCGCCGGCTCGAAGACGGCCTGGACATCGCCGAGGAGATCGACGATCGCCGCAGCATCGTCGAGGCGACTCGAAATCTGGCCCTTTTGGAGCACGCGGCCGGTGATTCGGCCACCGCCCGCGAGCTCGCCCACGACGCCCACCGGTACGCGGAAGGCGCCGGTCTTCGCGACGCCGAAGGCAGGGCGCTCATTACCCTGGGCGAAGTGTTCGCGGGGGCGGCGTTCGAGGCCGATCAGACGATCGCCCAGCCGGCCGAAGGGGAGAGCGCGCCGGCCGAGATCTACTTTTCGCGCGGCATCGACGCGTTGCGCCGGCTCGAAGACAGCGCCGAGCTCGCGCGGGCGCTCGAGCTGTACGGCCGCTACAAGCTAGACTCGGCCCAGGTAACGGCCGCCCGCGAGCTGCTCAAGGAGTCAGCCGAGCGGTTTCGCACGCTCGGGCTCCCGCAAGCCGAGCGCGTCCAGACCCTGCTCGCCGAGATCACGCCCGACGAGGCGGCCCAGCCCCCCTCCTGAGCTGCGGGCGAGCCGCCCCTAAAGTCGGGTGTAAAGTCGCGGTGTAACGACCGATTCAATCCATGCGCCGTCGCGGCGGGTCCGGCGGCCCCTCTCGGCGCAGACGATCGACGAGGGGCGCGTTGGCTTCGAGGATGTCATAGCCAGCCAGCTCGCGTGGCGTCACCCAGGCGATGTCGGCCACCGCCTCCGGGCGGGGCACCTCGTTGGGCGCGAGACGGCAGCTGTACACGAGCACGATGACATCGCCGCTCGAATCGCCGTGATGAAGGACGTCCCAGATCCTGCCCACCTCCGCGCGGGCGCCGAGCTCTTCATGGAGCTCGCGGACAAGGGCGCGCTCCGGGCTCTCTCCAGGCTCGATCTTGCCCCCGGGAAACTCCCATTTACCCGGCAGGGGCTGAGCGCTCGTCCGCCGACTGATCAGGACGTCACCACGTTCGCGCGTGACGAGCCCCGCCGCCACCACGAGTCGCGACGACGAATTCGTGTCGCGATGATCTCGACTGAGCCCGCCGGATGAAGCCATGCATCGAAGATACCGCGCTCCCCGGCGCGGCGCTTCACGAGGCGGCAAACCCCTCGAAACCCGCTGCTAGCCGCCTTGACAGCGCCAAGCCCGGCCCATAGAGTCCGAAGCGAATGAAACTATACGCCGCCAAGATCGAGCCGATCGCCACGGAAATCATCAATCGGCTCGTCGAAGACGGCGACATCGAGGTGGCCGAACGAAAAGAGGCCGAGCTCGACGTTGCGTCCGTCCTCAAAGAGTATCTCCGCGTCGATCGCGAGCTCACCGAGCGCGCGAAGGACATTCTGGAGATCCGCGGGCTGTCGAACAGCGCGTTCGGCCGGACGAAGCGCCACCTCGCCGAGCAAAAGGACTTCGGGCTCGGCGAAGATGGCGTCACCTGGATGATGAATCAGCTACTCGAGCTGTTCATGCAGTCCCAGCACGTCGAGGAGATCTACGCTGAGGACGCGGTGCTGAGGCGCAAGATGAAAGACATCTTGCAAAAGCACATGGCGGTGGACGAAGAGCTCGACCGCGAGGTCCGGCAAAAGATCCGAAACCTCGAAGAGGGCACCCAAACCTGGGAAGTCGAATACAACCGGGTGCTCGAGCAGATCAAGCAAAAGCACGGGCTCAAGGAGTAGAGCCCGCGATGCGCCGCCGCGCATCGCTCGTGCCGCCCCCGCCCCCGCCCGCGCTTAGGTGAGTGTCGCGGCGCGCGCCCGCGCCTTCACGCCCCGCGCGCCCGCGCGGAAGGTTCGCCGCGCGCCCGCGGCCCCGGCACTCTTCGCCCGGCTCAGCCCGCGGCTAACTGGGCCCTCGAATCGGCCGAGCCGGCGGGTTTCGGTGACCACTGCGAGCAGCATCGGCGCAACCCAAACCGGGGCATGCGCCCTCCCGCGGTCGATTTAAGTTCCCGCCGCCCCGAGATTTCTCCCGAAATCCCGAGGGGTGGCAGGTAGAGGCGCCACGGCCCGGCCACTGAATTAGCCTCTTTACACCCCCCGGGACGTCCGCTATCACGGACACTCAGCTCGGATATCCGACAACTGCGCGCATGTCGCAGGAGTAGTCGGAAGGCTCGCCGCCGGATCCGCGCATACACCAATCGCTGGAGGAGTTCATGAAGGAAATGCCGCACCCCCGAAGCCACGTGCAGTACCGCTACGGCGATGCCACGCCGTTTCCGCTGCAGGAAAACTTCATCGATACCCTCCTCGGCGTCACCGATGTGTGCGTAGCGCTGTTCAAAGCTGACGCGAACGCCACGGACCGCCGCTCCAAGGCCGGTACGGCCGGCGAGGACGCCGACGCCAAGGTCGCAGAGCTCGAAAAGCTCGCCGAGGACGTCAAGTCGGTCCTCGGCCCCTACCTCCCGGAGCCCAAGACGAAGCCCTCGGGAGGACTTCAGGCCGCCGCCGCCAAGATCAACCAGACGACCACCGCGGCGATGAAGCAGGCCAAGAAGCTCATCCTCAAAGAGCGCGAGGCGCTCGCCAATGGGACGAGCAAGCGTTTTCCCGACTCGGCCTGGCGCACCCTCGAGACGTTCCTCACCCAGTGCCAGCTGCCCGACACCGAGTGGGCGATCCGCTGGCGGGGCGGGCCGCGCGTAGAACGAGCCAAGATCGAAGTGTCGGCCCGCACGAACTTCGAGCTCGAGGCCAAGTTCGACGGCGACATCCCCGAGTCCTCTCCCTGGCACATGCCGCGCAAGGTCGGTGACCTCATCGCCGGGCTGCGCCTGCGCATGCCGGTCAAGGGCGGGCTATTCGGCGCGGGCGGCGGCTATCAGACCAAGCAGCAGCGAATCGATCGCTTCGCGATCACCGAGGCGTACACGGGGCCCGATCGCGATGTCCTCGTGCTCAGGGCGCCGGGCAAGCAGGGCGTCGAGGTCGGGGTGATCCTCCGCCGCGGCACCGAAAAGGAACCCATGATGTCGATCCTGGGCCCGAGCGGCGAAGTCGTCGGCGAGCCGTTCGGCGTCTCCAGCGACGACGCGATGGCGCTGCGCGAGCTGTGGGATCGCATCGAGCCCGAGCTCAAGGCCCTCATGAGCTACCGATCGTCGCTCTTGTCGGCGACCATCCGCGGCACGGCCGTCACCGAGCTCAACCAGCCGGCTGCGCTGGCCGAGCAAATCCTCGGCTCGATCGCGCCGCTCGTTCGGGAGATCAGGCTGCGCAGCCGGGTGCCCGGCGAGCTCGTGCTCAAGCGCGACCTCAGCGACGGCCGGCGCGAGGAGCTGTACGTCCCGCGCGACGAGCTGCACAAGAAGTTCTCGGCGCTCCCCGATCATTACCGGGATCTGTTCGAGGCCATGGGCCTCGGCAACGACGCCACCGAGGAGTTCGCCAGCCAACACATGGCCTACCTCCAAAACGCCGGCTACGATCTCGCCGCCACCGCTTAACCGCGGGGACACGCTCACACCGAAACGCGCGGCCCACAAAAAGTGGGTCGCGCTTCGCCGCCTCGTCCCGCTACCCGCGCCTTCAATCAAGCGCACGCGCAGGCGGCTTTGCGATGCCGACTCGTCATCCTCTATCCGGAGGGCGCTCGAGCGCCTCGCGCACCTGGGTTACCACCATGTCTGCCAGCTTGCGCAAAAGCGCCACGCCCTCTTCGGTCGTCGCCCGCGCGGGGGCGCCCGCGTACGCGCGCGACAGGCCCATGTCGGCAAAGTCGCGGACGCCGGCGGCGAGGGCGTCCGACAGGCTGACGTCTACCTCGGGCAGCGCCCGAGCCGTCTCGTCGTCCACGAGCTCCGGCGCGGCGGCGAGCGCGATGGACGTCTCGTAGCGCCCCGCGTGACATGCGCCGCGGCGAAACTCCTCCGACAGGGTGCGCGCATACCGGCGCTCGAGCGGCGAGGCGATCCCGGCGCGCGCCCCGCGCCCCTCGGCAGCGGCGCGAACGGCCTGATCGTGCGCGGGCTCCAAGTGGCTGTTGACCAGGCACACGTGGCTCGCGCCCTGGGCCAGAAATCCGTCAATGACGGCCCGCAAGTAGGCAGTCACGACGTCGGCGGGCACGGAGATCGCGCCGGCGAACGCGCGGGCGCAGTCGGTCACGCCGAACGGAACGGCGGGCGACACGAGCGCCGCCACCCCCGCTCGGTCGAGCGCGGGCGCCGCGCGATCGCACACGGCCTGGGAGATCGCGATGTCGGTCGACAGGCCGAGGTGCGGGCCGTGGGGCTCCACCGCGCCCACGGGCACGAGCACGGCGAGCGGGCGATCGCCCGTGGCGACGCGAGCGAACGACTCGGTGGTGTGCGCGCCGAGCGCGTAGGTGCGATCCCGGGTCACGCCCGCCCCTCGCGAAGCGCGGCCCGATCCACCTTGCCCCGACCCGTCCGGGGCAACTCGTTTGCAAAGATGATCCGCCTCGGGTGTTTGCTTGCGCCGAGCTCGGCCCGGACGTGGGCGCGCAGGTCGTCGGCGAGCGCCTCGCGGCGCCCCGGCTCGCCGAGCTCCGCGGAATATGCCGGACGCACCACCACATGTGCCTCGGGTTTGCGGAGTCCCTCGCCATCCTCGTAGGGCACGACCGCGGCTTCGGCGACCGCCTCGTGCGCGGCGAGGCAGGCCTCCACCTCCGCGGGCGCCACCCAGATCCCGCCGACCTTGAACCGGCTATCGGCGCGCCCCGCGTAGTGCAGATAGCCCTGCTCGTCCATGCGGCACACATCCCCCGTGCGACACCACGAGCCGAAAAACGTCTCGGCGCTCCCCTCGGGATCGCCTGCGTACTCCATGGCCACGCTCGGCCCGCGCACCCAAAGCACGCCCTCCTCACCCGGGGGCACCGGCGCCGCCTGCGGCGTACGCGCGGCTTCCGGCAAGATCGACAGCTCGAAGCCCGGCGTGGCGCGACCGAGCGACCCTTTGCGCACGTCGCCCGGGCGGTTGGTCGCAAAGATGTGAAACGTCTCCGCCGATCCGATGCCGTCGTAGATCGGGACGGAAAACCGGCTCGTAAACCGCTCGTAGAGGCTCGGCGGCAGCGCCTCGCCGGCCGAGATGTGAAACCGCGCAGGGGGCAGCGACAGGCCGCCCTCGCCGCGCTCGCGGAGCGCGGCGTCTCGCTCGAGGAGCTTGCTCAGCATCGTGGGCACGTTCGTGACCACGCTCGGCCGGTAGCGCTCGGCGGCGCGGGCGACCGTCTCGGCGAAGGGCGGTTCCGAAAACAGCGCGACCGAGGCGCCGGCGGCGAACGGGAACAGCAAGTTCGTCCCGGTGGCATAGCCAAAAAACAGGCGCGGCACGCTCATCGTCACATCGCCGCGGCGATAGCCCACCGTGCCGAACGCGTAGGCCTCGGTGTGGGCGATGAGGCCGCGGTGCGCGTGCACCGCCGCCTTCGGCCGGCCGGTGGATCCCGACGTTAGCAGCCAGAGCGCGGGGTCGTCGGCACGGCGCAAAGGCAGCGCGATGGGCTCGCGGGTACCGGCTTCGATGGCGCGCGCAAGTGGCCACGCCGCGGCGCCTCGCCCCGAAGCAGCCAGCGCCTCCGGGACGCCGACCTCGCGCTCGGGGTCGTCGCCCGTGGCCCCCTCCGGGACGAGCAAAACCGCGCGCAGGCCCGGCGCTCGGGCCAAGGGCTGGGCGAGCGAGCAGGCGACCTCGGGCGAGGTGATCACGACCTCGGGCGCCGCGTACTCGAGCACGTAACCGAGCTCCGCGGGCGAGGCGCGCGGGTTGCCCATGACCACCACGCCGCCTGCGGCGATCGCGCCGAAAAACGCCCAGGCAAACGGCGGCGCGTCGGCGAGCACGATGAAGACCCTCCGCCCGGGCGAAAGCCCCGCGCCCGCGAGAAACGACGCGAGCGCGCGGGCGCGCCCTGCCACCTCCTCGTAGCGGTAGGCGAGATCGCCGTAGCGAATCGCGATCTCGTCGCCGAGGCCGTCCCGCACGCGCTGAAACAGCGCGTACTCGGCGAGCGGGGCCGCGTCGCCGGCCGCGCCCGAGGCGCTGCCCGGGCCTTGGCTAGGCTGAAATGTCGGCCTGTTCATCGGAGCACTCGATCACGGCAAAACCTAGGCGGCCTCCGCCGCGCGCTCAACCGGCGCCCCGCGCGCCACGGGCGCCGTCGGGCGGCTCGAGGTGGCGGGCGATGATGAGGCGCTGAATCTCCGAAGTCCCCTCGTAGATGCGAAGCGGCCGGATGGCCCGGTAGAGGTTTTCGACGACGTGCCCCCGGGTGACGCCGAGGCCGCCGCACAGCTGCACGGCGCGATCGACGACGCGGTGCGCCGCCTCGGTGGCGTACAGCTTCGCCATCGCCCCGGCAGCCGGCGATCTGGCCTCGCCGAGATCGAGCTCGCGCGCGGCGCGGAGGACGAGGAGGCGCGCGGCGTCGAGCTCGGTCGCCATCTCGGCGAGCTGGGCTTGGATGACCGGGTTTTCCGCGAGCGGCGCGCCGAACTGCCGGCGCGAGCGGGTGTGGGCGAGCGCCTCGTCGAGGGCGCGTCGCGCCATGCCGGCGGCGGCCGCCCCCACGCTCACCCGGAGCCGCTCGAGCGCCCGCATCGCCAGCGGAAATCCGGCCCCCTCCGCGCCGACGCGCGCGGCGTCCGGCACGAACACCCCGCGCAGGGCCACGTCGGCGATCGGGTGATCCGCCGTGACGCGGGTGGGCGTGATCTCGAGCCCCTCGGCGCCAGCCGGCACCAAGAAGGCCGTGATGCCCCGAGACCTCGCGGCCGGATCGACCGTCGCGAACACGACGAGGTGGGTGGCGATGGGGGCATTGGAGATCAGCGTCTTTTCGCCGCGAATGCGATAGCCGCCCGGCTCGCGCTCGGCGCGCGCCGCGAGCGCCGCCGCGTCGCTCCCCGCCTCGGGCTCGGTCAGCGCGAAAGCCAGGATTTCGTCTCCATGCTTCGCTCCCGCCAGCACGGCCTTTGCCGCCGGGCCGCCCTCGCTCCACAGCGAGTAGGCCGACAGCCCCTGCACCGCGAACAGCGCGTCCCACAGCGGCGACTCGTAGGCGAGCCGCTCGCGGACGAGGCACAGGGCGCGCAAATCGAGCTCCTCGCCGGGCGCCGGCACCAAAAACCGCAAAACGCCGAGCTCCTTGCCGAGAAACCCGACGAGCCTTGCGGGATCGGCGCCCGGCGCGGGCGAGCCGTCGCCGACCTCGGCCGCGAGATCGGCCGCGACCTCGGCCGCGGGCTCGGCCCCGAGCTTGGCATCGAGCTCGGCCGCGAGCGCTGGGTGGTGGGGCTCGAAAAACAGCCCCAGATCCTCCGTCGACGGCGCCGGCCGCCGGGCGGGGCCCGGGCCGGCCGCGCGCCCTCGCCTCGCCCCGCTCACGGCTCCTCCCCGTCATCGGCCGCGGGCGCGCCCGCAAACCGCGGAGACCGCCCTTCGCGCCGCGCCGAGCGCGCCTCCTCGAAATCCGGGTGCGCCATGCACAGCGCCTGCGCCCGCGCCTCGGCAGACAGCGCGTCTGACAGCGACATCGCAGCCTCCTCCTCGAGCATTCGCTTGGTCGTGGCGTGGGCGAGCGCCGGGCCGCGAGCCAGTTTTCGGGCCCATTTTTCGGCGAGCTCGCGGGCCTCACCGGCAGACGGCGACACGCGGTTTACGAGCCCGAGCTGCTGAGCCCGTTCGGCGCCGATGAGCTCGCCGAACAGCAAGAGCTCCGAGGCCGCGCCGAGCCCCACGAGTCGCGGCAACAGCCAGGAAGCGCCCATGTCGGCGCCCGACAGCCCGACTTTGGGAAACACGAAGCCAAACCGCGCGCCCGCCGACGCGATGCGCAGATCGCAGGCGGCGGCGAGCACGGCGCCGGCCCCCACGGCGTCGCCGGTGACCGCCGCGACCACTGGGGCGCCCAGCGCGCGGATCGCGCGGACCGCGCGCGCGGTGAGCGCCGCGAACGAAGCAAGCTCTGCCGCGCCCTTGTCGACCAGCTCGCCGATGATGAGCTCCTGGTCGCCGCCGGCGCAAAACGCCTCACCGCGCCCGGCCAAAACCACGGCCCGCGCATCGCTTGCCTCGGCGAGCCGCTCGAACGTCGCCGCGAGCTCGCGGTAGGCCCCGAACGTAAGCGCATTTTTCTTCGCCCCGCGCGAAAACAGGACCGTGTACACGCCGCCTCGCGCCTCGACGGCGATCGCCCCGACGTCGCTCGCCCCGACGTCACTCACCCCGACGTCGCTCGCCCCGACGTCGCTCGATCGCTTGCCGGCGCCGCTCATCGCGCCTCCTTCTGGGTCGCCGGCAAGGCGACCACCGCGTCGATCTCCACGCAGGCCCCGGGCTCGGCCAGCTCGGCGACCCCGAGCAAGGCCATCGCCGGGTAGTGCCTGCCGAAGCGCGCGCGCCAAGTCGCGCCGAGCGCCGGCCGGCAGCGCCTGTAGCTCGCCATGTCCGTGACGTACACCGTCATCCGCGCGACATCCTGCGCGCCAGCCCCCGCGGCGCGCACCACCGCGAGCACGCGATCGAGCGCCCCTTCGAACTGCCTGGCGAAGTCCACGCCGGCCAAACTTCCGGCCTCACCGGGCGCGATCTGCCCCGCCACGTACAGCGCGGGGCCCGAGGCGATCACCCCGTGGGAAAACCCCACCGGGTCGGGGAGCGCCTCCGGGCGCACGATCGCCACCCGCGTCGGCGAGGTCATCGCAAAAGCCCCCCGCCGTCTATGACGATCGCCTGGCCGTGAATCCCGCGGGCCTCCTCGGCGCACAGGGTGGCGGCGGCGTAGGCCACCTCGTCGGCGGTCATCATTCGGTTTTGGCCGCTCATGCCCTCCAGGATTCCCCTCGCTTCGCCCTCCTCCCGGCCCGTCGCCCCGGCGATCCGCGCCGCCGCGCGCCCGGCCATGTCCGTGTCCACCCAGCCCGGACACAGCGCGTTTAGCGTCACGCCGCACTGCCCGAACTCGGCAGCGAGGGCGCGGGTGAGCCCCACCAGGGCGTGTTTGGCCGCGCAGTACGCCGAGGTGTACGGCGAGCCCGACACGCCCGCGGTAGACGCGACGTTTATCACGCGGCCCCAGCCGGCCTCCGCCATCGCGGGGACGAGCGCCCGGCACAGCTCGAACGGCGCGGTGGCGTTTACGGCGAGCGTTCGGTCCCACATCTCGCGCGTGGTCTTCGCGAGCGGCGCGCCGTCTGCCACGCCCGCGTTGTTGACCAAGATGTCCACGCGCCCGATGTTTGCGCATTCGCCGGCGAGGGTCTCGGCGCCCCCTGTCGCGCCCAAGTCGGCAACCACGGCGACACCGCCGGTCTCGGCCGCCACGGCGTCCAGGGCCGCGCGATCTCGTCCGCTCACGATCACGCGAGCGCCGCGGGCGGCGAGGCTGCGAGCGACGGCGCGTCCGATACCGCGACCGCCGCCGGTGACGAGGGCGAGCTTTCCGCTTAAAGGCATAGCCGATGCATATAAGGAACGCCGACCTCGGCACAACCGCGAGCGCCGTTCGGGTGCGCCGCGCCGCCCGGTGGTAGGCTCGTCTCGCCATGTCCGGCCTCGCCGACCTAGACGCCACGGCGCAAGCCGAGCTCGTCTCCCGCGGCGAGGCAGAGCCGCGCGATCTGGTGGAGGCGGCGATCGACCGCATCGAGCGGCACGATCCGGAGCTTGGCGCCGTGGTAACGCCGCTGTTCGAGCTCGCTCGCGCCGCGGCGGCCGCCCCCGAGCTGCCCGCCGGCCGGTTTCGCGGCGTGCCGTTTCTCCTCAAGGACTTGGGCAGCGAAGCTGCGCACACCCCACACTACGAGGGGATGGGGGCGCTGTCACGCCGGGCGCACAAAAGCCAGCGCGACAGCTACGTCACGGCCCTGTTCCGGAGCGCGGGCTTCATCCTCGCCGGCAAGTCGGCCACGTGCGAGCTCGGCCTTTTGCCCACCACCGAGCCCTTGGCGCTGGGCCCGACGCGAAATCCCTACGACCCCGCGATGAGCGCCGGCGGCTCGAGCGGCGGCGCCGCGGCCTCGGTGGCCGCCGGGCTCGTCCCCGTCGCCCACGGAAGCGACGGCGGCGGCTCGATCCGCATCCCCGCGGCCTGCTGCGGCCTCGTCGGCTTGAAGCCGAGCCGGGGCCGGATCTCCCTCGGCCCGCGGCAAAGCGAGATCGGGACCGGGCTCGGCACCGAGGGCGTCATCACCCGATCGGTCCGCGACGCGGCCGGAATCCTGGACGTCCTCGCCCGCCCGATGCCGGGCGATCCGTGTCCCCTTTCGCCGCCGCGGGAGCCGTTCGTCACGTCGGTGGGCCGGCCGCCGCCGCGGCTCCGGATCGCGGTCTGGCGTGGTTTCGTCTCGCCGAGCGGCGCGCGCGAGCTCGCGAGCCCCGCGTGCCAAGCCGCGGCAGACGAAATCGCGCGGGTTCTTTCAACCGCCGGTCATCGCATCACCGAGGCGCCCTATCCGGCGCTCGATCATGCGGCGTTTCCGAGGCTCTTTCAAAAGGTGTGGGGCGCCGTGGCCGGCGCCGGGCTACGCCACTGGTCGCGCGTTTTGGGCTCCCCGCTCGAGGCCGAAGACGTGGAACCCACCACGTGGCGGCTCGCGGAGCTCGGCGCGGCGCAGAGCGCGGCGGACTACCTTCACACCTGCGCCGAGCTCCAAACCGCGGCCCGGCAGAGCGCGGCGATTTGGGACGACTTCGACGTCGTGCTCACGCCCGCGCTCGCGCAGCCGCCGCTCCCGCTAGGCCAGTTTTTCGACCCAGACACCGCCCTGGACCGCGCAGCGCGGCTGAGCCCGTTTACGGCGCCGTTCAACGTGAGCGGAGAGCCGGCGATCGCCATCCCCGCGGGCAAAACCAGAGGCGACCTTCCGATTGGCGTTCAGCTCGCCGCGCCGCTTGGCCGCGAGGACCTCCTGTTATCGATCGCCGGCGTGATCGAGCGCGCCCGGCCGTTTGCCCATCCAGCGACCCGCGCGTGACGCCCCCGCGGCGCGAAGGGACCTTTTCTGGTAAACCACACACGTCATGACCAGCATCCACCCCCAAAAAGCCCTGTTCGAGGGCGAAAAGCCGTTTCCGATCATCCCCTCGTGTGAGCATTTCGCCGGCAGCGAAAAGCTCATCAAAAAGGCCTTCGAGCTCCAGGACAAGGTCGGCCCCATCTTCGACATCACCATGGACCTCGAGGACGGCGCCCCCGCCGGGCGGGAACGCGAGCACGCCGAGATGGTGGTGGCGATGCAGACCTCGGACGCGAACCGGCACGGCATGGCGGGGATCCGCATCCACGACCACGGCCACCCGTCTTGGCGCCAGGACGTCGAGACCGTGATCGCCGGCGCCGGGGAGCGCTGCGCCTACCTCACGATCCCCAAGCCCACGGCGGCGTGGCAGGTCGAAGAGATGGTGAGCGCCATCCGCGCGGCTTGCGAAAAGCACGGCGTCCGCCGCGAGATCCCGGTGCACGTGCTCATCGAGACCCACGGCGCGCTGCGCGACGCGTTCGACATCGCCGCAGTGCCCTGGGTGCAGGTGCTGGATTTCGGGCTCATGGACTTCGTGAGCGGTCACCACGGCGCGATCCCGTCGTCGGCCATGAAGTCGCCGGGCCAGTTCGAGCACGCCCTCGTCGCGCGCGGCAAGGCGCGCATGGTCGCTGCGGCGCTCGCCAGCGGCTGCGTGCCGGCCCACAACGTGACCCTCGATCTCAAAAACGCCTACCAAACCCACGCCGACGCCAAGCGCGCCCGCGAGGAGTTCGGGTTCTTGCGCATGTGGTCGATCTATCCGGCGCAGGTCCAGCCCATCGTGCAGGCGATGCAGCCGGATTTCTCCGAGGTCGAGCGCGCCTGCGCGATCCTCCTCGCGGCGCAGAAAGCCGACTGGGGCCCGATCCAACACGACGGCGACCTCCACGACCGCGCGACCTACCGCTACTTTTGGGAGCTCGTCCAGCGCGCGCACGTCTCGGGGCAAAAGCTCCCGGACGAGGCCGCGCCGTGGTTCGAAGACAAGGCCTGATTCGCTATCTCGGGCCCGGCCCCGGGTTCGCGGCTTCGGAACTCGGAACGCCCGGCTCGTAGCGCCAGCTCGTCGCGAGAAAGCGGGTCACGTCCTGCAGGCCGGCGCCGTAGCCGATCTCTTGATAGGGCGCGCCCTGCTCCTCGCACCACCGGCGCACGATAGGCCGCGCGCGCTTCATCTGCATGTGCGGAATCTCAGGGAAGAGGTGGTGTTCGACCTGGTGGTCTAGGCCCACGACGAGCCACGATAGGAGCCGGGGCATACGAAGGTTTCGCGTGGTCTCGAGCTGGTGGAGCCATTTGTCGCTGTGGCCGCTCACAAAGGGCAGGCCCATGTGCGCAGGCGAGAAGATCATCGCGAGAAACAGGCCAACCACCGCCCAAAGCGCCACGTAAAACCCGATCACCGAGAGCGCCCCCCACCACAGGGTCGGCACGACGAGCCAGAGCGCGTAGTGGCCGGCGAGGCACGTCGCGTCGAGGGCCGTCTCCCGCTCGAAACCCCGGCGGCGGATCCGGCTCCAAAGATGGCTCACGCTATCGACCCTCATGTAAAACGCGAGCGAGAGGGTGAGCGGCCAGAACAGGTAGGGCTGCAGGGAGCGCTGAAGGTAGCGTCGTAAGCGCCCCGAGCGGGCGTGGTCCTCGGCGGTGGCGGCAAACGGCCACAGGTTGATGTCCCTATCGGTGCCGGGGACGTTCGGGTGACTGTGGTGCAGTCGGTTGTGCTTGTTCTTCCAATGCGAGGCGCCGAGCCCGGTGAGCAGGGGGAACGCGACGTGGAGCAGGATCGCGTTTTGCGTCTTGCTCCGCGAGAAGCTGCCGTGCGCCGCCTCGTGTCCGATCATCGCCGCCGAGGAGATGGGTATGGCCGCGAGCGGCACCACGACAAGCGCGCCCCAAGCGGGCGCCAGCACGGCCGCCGCCGCGAGCGCCGCGAACGCGGCCAGCATGCTGGCAAACTTCAGCCAGCCAGCATGGGGGCGAGGGTCGAACGCGCCCGCGCTCATGAGCTCGCGCCGGAGTCTTCGCTTTTCCGAGTGAGCTATCACGCGCCAGAGGATACGCTCGCGAACGTATCCCGGCGGGCGCTTACGCCCTTATGGCGAAATGATGACCATCCTGTGGCAAAGCTCGCTAGGAGCCGGAGCGTCCGGTCCTAGCCGGGCGAAGCTTTGACGGCCCTTCGCCTCCCGTGGGCGGCCGGCCTCAGCCGAGCTCGCGCCGGATGTTCTCGATGACCTCGGCGTAGCTCGTGCTCTTGACGACCTCGGCGAGCTCGCGCGTGTAGCGCGTCACGAGGTCCTCGCGGCCCCGCTCTTGGGCGTCTTTCAGGCTGCGGTACAGCGTGATGAACGCGCGCTCGGCGTTCATGAAGTACTCCACCGCCACCAGCACCGCGCGCGCCGTCGACGACGTAATCGACCTCGAGGCGTCCGAGAACGTAAAGATGCGCCCTTCGGAGTTCCTGATGTCCACGGAGACCTCGCCCACGGCGTCGACGCCCGCGTGCTCCGTCTTGGTCTCGAAGCGCGCGCTCACGTCGAAGTTGGTGAGCTCGATCGACTGCAGGGACTGGTACTCCGGGCCGTAGCGGCGAAGGAGCGCGCCGTACAGGGCGTCTACGAGGCCGCACCCCTCGCCGTCGAGCCTCGGCGCCTGTCCGTTTTCGTCCGAGGTCTCGACGACGACCTTGGTGATTTCGGAGGCCAGGTCTTCCTCCACGTGCAGCCGACGAATCGAAAGCTCGAGATACTCGCTCCCGAGCACGCGTTTGATGAGGTCGAGATTTTCGAGTGGTCGCTTCGTCACACCCAAACTATAGCGCCCGATCCACGACCTGTCGCTCGCGGTTTTCGAGCGCGGCGCCCTCACCCAGGGGCGGCTACGTGCGCCGACAACGAGTGGGCCGCATGAGCTGCGACCACCCCAAACCCGAGGTAAGCTCGCGCCATGTCATCCACCGCTCCCGAGCTCCTCGCCGAGCTGATTCGCTTTCGCACCACGAATCCGGAAGGCGACGAGATCGCCATCTGCGAGCACCTCGAAACCGCCCTCAAGGCCCGAGGCGCCGACGCGGCCTCGGTCACCGAAGTGCCCCGCCCAGGCTCGCGCGGTGGCTATGTCTACGCGCGGTTCGGCGAGCCGGAGCTCCTGATAAACGCCCACGTGGACACGGTCCCGGTAAACGCCGGCTGGCAGCAAGACCCGTTCGAGCCCCGGCTCGAAAACGAACGCATCTACGGACTCGGCGCCGCCGACACCAAGGGCGCGATCGCCGCGGTGCTCGCGGCACTCGAGCGCGTAAGGCCCAAGAACGTGGGCATCCTGTTTTCTGGCGATGAGGAGCGCACGGGCACCTGCATCCCGGCCTTCCTCCGCTCGCCCGACGCCGAGGGCCTGCGCCGCGCCGTCGTGTGCGAGCCCACCGCCCGCCGGGCGGGCACGCGCCACCGTGGCGTGCTCGCGTACCGAGCCTCGCTCACGGGCGCCGGTGGGCATTCGTCTCGCGCCGACCACATGCCGAAGCCCATCGTCACCATGGCGAAGCTCGCTGTCGCGCTGGGCGAGGTCGGCGAGGCCCGGGTGAACGAAGGCCCCGCGGGCATGACGGGCCTCGCCATGAACGTCGCGGAGATCGGAGGCGGCGTCGCCTTCAACGTGGTGCCGGAGCGCGCAGAGCTCACCTTCTCCATCCGGCCCTACCCCGGCTTCGACAAAGACGCCTTCGATCGCGACATCGGGGCGCGGGCCCGCGACATCCACCCCGACATCGCGCTCGAAAACGTCCTCGACCACCGGCCCCTCGAGTGCCGCGACGAGGCGCCGCTCCGCGCGCTTTTGGGGGACGCCGTGCGCGAGTACGTCGGGCTCGATTTTTGGACCGAGGCGGCCGTCTTGTCCGCCGCCGGCATCGAGCCCGTGGTGGTCGGTCCCGGCGACATCGCGCAGGCGCACAGCCCCGAGGAGTTCGTCGCCATCGCCGACCTCGCCTGGGCCACCGACCTGTTCACCCGCGTGTTCGAGGCCGCGTAGCGCCCGCGAAGCCCCTCACCCCGCTCACGACGCTCCGCCGTGCACCCGCGCGATCTCGTCCTCCGCTTTCTCGAGACCACCGGCCGCCCCGCCGAGGCCGAGTTCTACCTGCGCCTGTTTCGAAAGGGGCGCCCCGAGAGCTTCGCGGTCATCGCCGTCTCCGAGTCGGCGATGCGCCTGTCGGCCGACGCCCTCGCCTTGGATCTTCGCTACCTGGCGCGCCTGGGGCTCTGTCCCGTCCTCGTGTTCGGGCTCGTCACGCCCGCGCGCGCCCGCGAACATGCCGAAGCGATCCGCGCGCGGCTCGCCGATGACGTCTTTGCCGCGATCACACCGCCGGACGAGGCCGCCGCCGCCGCGGCCGCCGGGTCGATTCCCCTCGTCCCGCTAGGCAGTATCGGCGGCGAAGGCAAAGCGGACATCGACCGCCGGTTCTCGGCGCTCGCCGATCTGGCCACGGCGCTTCAGAGCCGAAAAATCGTGTTCCTGGGCCGGCGGAGCGGCCTCAAACGCCAATCCGGGCAGATCGTCTCGCTCGTCGATCTCACCCGCGAGGCGGCCGCCCTGTGCGCGCCCGGCGCGCTGCCCCCGAAGCAGGCGGCGCTTTTGTCGCAGATCCAAGAGATCGAAGCGCAGATTCCGCACAGGCTCACCCTCGCCGTCACCTCCCCGCTCGAGCTTCTGCGCGAGCTATTCACCGAGCGGGGCGCCGGGACCCTGATTCGCCGCGGCTCGAACATCGCCAGGTTCGACTCCCTCGCCGCCGCGGATGAGGCCAAGTTTCAGGCCCTACTCGAGGCTGCGTTCGGCCGGCGTCCCCACCCGCGCCTGTTCTCGCGCCCGGTATCCCAGGTGCTGGTCGCCGACGACTATCGGGGCGCGGTGGTCGTGACGCCGACGCCGCTCGCGCCGTATTTGAGCAAATTCGCCGTCGATCCCGGCGCGCGCGGCGAAGGCGTGGGGCGCGATCTGTGGCGCGCGCTCACCGAGGAGGTGCCCGCCTTCTTCTGGCGAAGCCGGCGGGAAAACCCGTTTACCTCCTGGTATATGCGCCACTGCGACGGCATGGCCCGCGCGGGCGCCTGGTGCGTGTTCTGGCGCGGCCTCCCCGAGGAAAAGCTCCTCGGCGCCATCGCCTACGCAAGGGACGCCGACGACGACTTCGCCCCCGCTGCAAAGGAGCCGCACATGCCCGGGTAGCTGCGCTCGGTAATGAGCGGTTGAACTCCCCGACCGGGCGGATGATGCCGCGGCGCTCACACGCATTCGCGAAATGGCGAGGGCGGCCGCACGCGGCGGCAATGGATTCGAATCTATTGCGCTTCCCGAAGCCGCGCACGAGTCAGCGTAAGGCCACTCCGCGGATGGCGAAAATCAGAAGAGGGTCACGCGAACCGAGGGCGCCGCCATAGGCCCTGCCTGGTCCCCCTAACGAGAGGAGACCGGGTCTCGGCCGCCTACCTGCGTGTGCCCGGCCGATAACCGTGGCTCTCGCCGTCCCCGCCCGAGCGGAGCACAGCGGGCTCTCGCTCGGGGACCGCTTTACATTCAGGCGCGCATCGGCGAAAAAGCTGGCGCCATGAAGCACGCTTTAACGGCCCTGACACCGGCACTCGTCGTTTTCCTTCTCCTTGTCGGCGCGTGCAGCGACGACGATGCCGAAAACGGTGACGACGTCGCCGACGAAGACGGCGAAAAGAGCAGCGCAGAGCGCGACGAGGACGGCGGAAACGGCGAGGAGGTCGCCGACGAAGACGACGAGATCGACGATGGATACGTCAGGATCTCGCGAAGCCACACCCTCGAGAGCGACGACGGCGCGGCGGTGATCCAGTTCTGGTCGTTCTCTTTGCGCGGAAGCGAGTACATGCGGCTCGAGCGCGAAGACGAGCCCGAGCTAGACGGCGCCTACTCGGCGGTCTACGCCTTGGACTCACGTGGCGACCCCGAGCTCCGCGAGCCCGTCGATGTGACGATCGAGGTCGAGCAGGATCCCGACGGGGCGCCGGTGAGGGTCGCGGCCTACGAAGACGGCGAGATCCGGCCCGTTCCGGGCTCGGAGCTGTCGGACGACGGCGAGGCCGTGACCGGTCGCGTGTTTACCCTCGCGCCCGCCTATGTAGCCGCGGCGACCCCGGTCGAGATCGACATCGAGAGCGCGCCCGAGGTCGTCACGGAGGGGAGCGCCCTCGACATCGGCTTTTCCTGCGCCGGCGATCGCAACTGCGAGTTCACGTGCGCCCTTGCCCATGCGGACGAGGAGGCAGACGTGGAGCACGGCCGTTCTTCTTGCGAGGACGGCTATGCGCTCGAGGAAATCGCGCCCGCGGGGACTTACCAGCTGTCGATCTGGGGGCGTGACGAAGACGGCCACTACGGCGCCCGACGCCTAACGTTTCACGTCCAGGCCCCCGACGACTCATCGGCCATCGAGCTGTGGCAGGCGGAGTACGAGCACTCCGGGCGCGCGCCGGTCGTCGGCGAGGACGGCAGCATCTACATGGCCGGCCGCGACGGCGGCGCCTACCGCTTCGACGACGACGGCGAGATCGCATGGCACGTGGACGATCTCGGTGACTATGCCGGGTTCCCCACGCTCTCCGGGGACACTCTTTACGTGGCCGCGGATGGCGACCTTTACGCCTTGAATGTCGAGGATGGCAGCCCGAAGTGGGTCTTCGAAGATGCTGACAGCCTCACGAGCAACCCCGCGGTCACGGCGGGCGGTGCCATCTATATCGTAGGGGACCGCGGCGTCTACAAAATCGGCGAGAGCGGCGACAAGGTATGGCACTTTTCGCCCGAAGAAGATATGTCCTTCAATTGGAATCTCGCCGTCGATTCGGGGCAAATCTACGTTCCGGCAGGCGGGGAGTTTCACGCCATCGACGCCGACGAGGGCGAGCTTTTGTGGAGCGTGTCGGGGCCGGGCGCCACGCGGAAAGGCAGCCCCGCCATCGCCGACGACGGCACCATCTACGTCCGCTCGATGGGCGGCGACGAGCTCCTGGCCCTCGACCCCGAGGATGGCAGCACGGTGTGGAGCCACGAGGCGGAGGGGATCGGCGGCGCACCCGTCGTCGGCGAAGACGGCATCATCTACATCGTCAACTCGCACGTCGGCTCCAACGCCCACTTGCGGGCTATCGATCCCGACGGGCCTGAAGAGCTCTGGGCCTCCGAGCTCCGCTATTCCGGGACGCTCAGCGCGCCGGCCGCCGCTGATAACGGCGTGGTCTACGTAACGCACAGTGCCGCCATCTTCGGCATCTCGGCCGAAGACGGTGAAAAGCTCTGGGAGGAGTCCGACCGTCCGGGCTATCGCTTCCCCGTCGTCGGCCCGGGGGGGCGCCTTTACAGCGCGACGAACGCTGCCCTTCACGCCTTTCACATCGGCGCGAGCGGGCCGGCTGACGGCAGCTGGCCGATCTACGGCGGCGGCCCCGGGCGCCCGGGCTCGACCGAGTAGCTCCACGCATAGCGCTAGCCGGGCGCCCACGCCGCTGCCATGGCCCGCGCCGACCCGTGGTGCGTGTTTTGGCGCGGCCTCCCCGAGGACCAGATCCTCGGCGCGATCGCCTACGAAAGGGACGCCGAAGACGACTTCGCCCCCGCTGCGGAGGAAGAGCCCGGTCGAGCGCTCCCCGTGCGGCGAAATCGGGGCGGCCCGCTACTCGATGACCACATCGCAGCTTTGCACGATGGTCACGTCCTCCACGGCGCCGGTCGTCACGTCGTCACAGAGGTCGCCGTGAACGATGACTTCGTTTTCGCCTTCGTCGTAGCTCCAGCCCTGCTCGTCGTCGCGGGCGATGGTCTGGCCGTCGGCGTACACGGTGAGGTTGTCGGGATTGCTCGGCGCATTATCACCCAGCGGGTAGGTGCAGCCGAGCGCTTTCCCCCCGATTTCATCGAGGGCCTCCTCGAGAGCCTCCGCATCCCCGGCTAGGTAAAAATCTGGCTCTCCGTCCACGTCTCGCGCCGTCCCCGCGGCTTGCGCGGTGTCGTTCAACTCTTCCGGAGAGATGTCGTCCGAGAAGCCGACGACGAACGTCGAAATGCCGGCCTCGCGAAGCTCACCCGCCACGGTGACCTGGCTGTCTTCCGAATCGGGCGGCTCGGTCACAGGATCGCCGCAATTCTCCGCCCCGTCAGTGATGTAGAGGATCACGTTTTCCGAATCTGCCCTATGCAACTCCGGAGTGTTGTCTTCGTCCCCCACGCTGCGGAGCGAGGGGCCGCTCGGCGTGCGAGCAACCGGTTCGCCGGCGCGGGGCGGATGAAGGCCGTCAAACGCGGACAAGATGTCTTCTGTCGTGGTGTCCCCACTGATCTCCACATTCACCACACCCGGCGTGCACCCCGAGCCATCCGGGTACACGGAAAAGCCGAGGTTGGCCCGATCTTCGTACTCGGCGAGGGCAGTGTCGAGCGCACCTCGAGCGATCTGCCAGCGCGACCTCTCGTCGTCGTACTCCACCCACTCGCCTTCGTCGAGATCCCTGTTCATGCTCCCCGAGCGGTCGAGGAGGATCATCATGTTCACGTCCACGAGCTCGGCCTCGAACGTATCCCCGGCGCAGCCGCAAAATCCTCCGAGGCACTCGTCTCCCGAGGCGCAGTTATCGTCGTCGGCGCACGGCGCGGCGTTGCCGCTTTGGGTGCACTCGTCACTCTCGCCGCAGTGCGAGCCGAGACCGCAGTCGTCGTGGTCCTCGCACGCGACCGCGTCGGTGCACACCTCGGCCTCGGGGTCGCAGATGAGCTCGCCTTCGCATTGCGTCGCGCGCTCACAGCTATCGCCGATTTGTCCGGTGGACTCGGCGTCGGGCGCCGTCCCGGGATCGCCGCCCCCGGCGTCGCCCGTTTGGCCCCCCGCGTCGCCGGAGCCGCCCCCGCCAGCCGGCGAGCAGCCCGCCACGACGAGCGCGAGCAGACCGCCCACTACGATGAAACTGATTGATGCCGCATGTGGTCGCATAGCCGCCCTCGTGAGCTGTTGATCGTGCCGAACGTGAAACCCAGACAACATTTCACCACGCTTCTGGCGAAGGCGGAAGCCTTCTCATGAACCACCTTACGACAGCTCCTCACAGTCGTGTCGCCCATCGACCACATCTAGGCCGGTAAACGAGGGGTGCGAGGGAAGCTCACCTGCGGTGGTTTTTCTCGACTCAGGAAAACCAATCCGCCAAGGGCCCCTCGCGTCTCGCTGCGTCGCTCACTCCCGCGCGCAGCTCGAATCAGCCCCGCGCTAAAACTTGAGGGTGGCGCCGAGGCGGATGTAGGTGCCGATGTCGTCGCCGAACATCGGCTTGTTGAAGTAGTTGGTGTAGCTCGCGCGGGAGCCCTGAAACGGCGCCCCTTCGAACACGAGCCACACGTTCCAGCGCTGCTCGACCGCAAACTCGACGATGCCCGAGATCATCCCGCGCACGCCGCTATCGCGACCGAACGGATCCCCGCCGACCAACTCGTCGATTCGGTCGATGTCGTTTTGCGACAGGCCGGAGCTCCCCTGGGCCTGGTGGATCCGGTATTCCTCGCACGAGCTCACCGGATCGGTCCTATCGGGAAAGTCGCCGCCTTCGAGCTCGGGGCAGTGGCGGTCAGTGTACGCGTTCAAGTAGGCCCGCCCCGAGACCGTGACGTAGCGCAGCGCGGACAGCGACGCGACCAGGCCCAGATCGGTGAAAAACGTGTTGCGGCTGCTGTCGTCGAAGAAGTTGCCGCCACCGCCCACGTTGGCGAACGCCCCTGCGGAAAACGGCGGCTCGTGGAGCATGCGCAGCCGCCCGGTGACCCCCACCTCGGTGCGCGAGAAGAACGTGCGCAAAAACACGCCGGCGTCGAGGCCGAAGTCGCCGACGTCGTCGGCGCCCACGGTGATTCGCGTGTCGAGGAAGTAGGGGTAGCCGCCGGCGATGTCGATGGTCGAGCGGCCCCACGGCAGTGTGCGCGCGCCGAACGAAGTAAGCGAGCGGATCTCGTGCTCGATCTCCTCGGCCGTGCGCTGGGCGGGCTGGAGGTTGGCGTTTATGACATCGGCGCCGCCCCCCTCCACATGCACCGTTTGCTCGAAGTCCTCGTAGCCCGGCTTGCGCACGGTGACCACGCGATCGCCGGCCCTCACCTCGTCGAGCGTAAACGGGGTCACCCCGACGGGGTCGCCGTCGATGAACACGTCCGCTTCGGGCGGGTTCGAGATAAACCGCACCTCGCCCGCGGCCTCGAGCGTCGCCCACACCTGGGCCTCTCCGCCGGCGTCCACGGATACGAGCTCCTCGAAGTCCTGATAACCGGGCTTGCTCACCACCACGAAGTGCTCGCCCGCGCTCACGTCGCGCCTTTGCGGCACCTCGCCGATCCGCTCGCCGTTTATGTAGACCACCGCCTCGGGTACGGGCGAGACCACTTCGAGCAGAGCCTCGCCCGCGGCTTCTAGATCGAGCTTGACGACTTGGTCTTGCCCCGGGCTCACCTCGATGCGCTCCTCCCGAGTCGCGTAACCCGAGGCGACGACCTCGATCACGTGCTCACCGGGGCGCACGTCCTCGATATCCACGGGTACCTCCCCCACCGCCTGGCCGTCCAACCGCACCTCGGCGTCCTCCACGTTCGAGAGCACCCGCACGGTGCCGCCGTCGCCCAGTAGATTGACGTCGACCTCCGCCGTGGTGTCGGCCTCTACCTCGACGGCCTGCGCCCAGGACGCGTCGTCCGGGCCCCTCACCTCGAGCTGCCGCACCCCGGCGGTGACGTCCTCGAGGAGCAGGGGGAGCCCTCCGGTGACCTCTTCGTCGTCGAGGAACACCTCGGCTTCCTCGACGTCCGCTCGTACGAGAATCTGGCCCGTTCCCTCCGGCTCGACCTCGCTAAGCACCGGCGTGACCGTCACAGTCTCGCCGTCCTCGGCGCTCACCCACTCGCGGAAGTCTTCGAACCCCTCTTGCCGCACCTCCACGAGGTGGCGCCCATCGGAGACCTCGATCTCCACGGGTACGTGGCCGACGACTTCGCCGCTCACCCGCACCTCGGCGCCCTCTGCGTCGGGATCGCCGTGGTGGCCGATAGCGATGGTCGCAGGCTGGGCCTCTTCGCGAAGGGTTACGAACGTCTCCTGCAGCTGCCTGGTGCGCACGATCTGAACACGCTGCTCCCTGGACTCATAACCGTCCTTTTCGAGCCGGAGTGTCCACTCGCCGCTTTGAAGGCGCCCCTCCCAAGGGGTTTGCCCGACCGATCCGTGCTCCTTCCCGTCGAGATACAGGGTGGCGCCCTGGGGCGACGAATCGATGCGAACCCGATAATACGAGCCGCTCTTATCGGGGCGCTGAACCTGGGCGAGCACGTCGGTCGCCACGAGGACGAGTCCGAGAGCGAAGGTGATGACGACGGCGGTGCGGGTCGACAGCGTGGGCGCCGAAAACATGGAAAAGGCTCCAAGAAACAATCAGTAAGAGCGCAACACGACGGACGAAAGCAGGTGTGACGGGCTCGTTCAAGTTATCACGAAGTCCTCGGGCCTGGATCCTGTCCGGCGCGCGGTGTGGCCTAAGACGCGCCTCCGGCTGGGCCGCGCGGCCCCCCGTATCTCGCGCCGGCGGCTTGCGGTATGATCCCGCGCGTGCGCTCGCGCATCGCCGCCGCGGCCGGTTGTGTATGGCTCCTCGGCACCATGTGGGTGTTCGCCGGGGCGGCATGCTCGTCGTCTGCTCCGGGCAGTCCAGAGGACCCCGGGGCCGCCCAGGCGAGCCAGGCGCAGCCCGACTCGCAACCAGGCGATGGCGACGCCGCACAGCCGGGCGAAGATCCCGCTTCAGTCCTCACCCGCGAGGACTGCGACGCGCTCATCGATCACATCGTGGAGCTCCAACTCCGCGAGCAGCGCCGCGACCACCCCGATCTTCCACCCCCGGCCAAGGAGGACTTGAAGGTCGTGCGCGACCAGCTCGCCGGGGAGCTCGAGGGCAGATGCGTCGGGCTAAAGCGCGGCCTCTATGATTGTGCGATGCGCGCAGACACCCGCGAGGAAATCGCCGCGTGCGAGACGCCTCCCGAGTGAGGGCCGCCCCCCCAGGGTGGGGGCCCACGCTCCAAACCGAGCCCAGCGGGCGCCCGAAACGTTGAGATCTTCAGGGCGGCATGGGTGGCGTATCGCTTGCACACAGCTGGGAGCATGTCCCTTCTGTCCAAAGTCCTTCGCCGGTTTGGCTACGTAAAACTCGACGACCATGGGCTTGCGCTTGGGCCGAGCGGACAAGTCATCTCGCTGCGCGAAAGCGACGATAGCTGGCAGCTCGGCGGGTCAGGGCCCATGCCGCCGGCAGCTTCGGCAACCGGCCACCCGCCGGTGATGGCCGGCGCGGCTGGCGCCAGCGGTCCGCCCGCCTGGACGTCACCGGAACCGCCGCCGCTCCCGCCGCGAGCTGCGGCCGGCAGCGACGCCGACTCCGGCCGCCAACCCGCGCCGGCGGGCGACATGCCGCAGCAACCCAGCCCGACGAGCTTCGACCAGGGCAGACAACCCGAGGCTTCCCAACCGACGAACGCGGCGACCCCTGCCGACGTGCCGGCTGACGCGGGCCCCGGGGGCGCCGCACATGAACTAGACGGCGCGCACGAACAACCCGAGCCCGAGCCCGACGACGAGGAGTGGGCCTGGAAGCTGGCCCTCGCGCGGGCACGCGCCGAGGCGGAGGCCGGTTCGGCGGAACCACCGAACGAGGAGCCCGCCGAAACGGCCGCCGTGTCCGGGGCCGAGGCGCCGGCAGCCGCCGAGCCTGCGCCCCAGACGAGCGCGGAGCCGAATCGCGAGCCCACCCCCGCCGCCGCGGGCGAACAGGAGGGCGGTCAAGAACAGACCGCGCCTCAGGATCGACGGGCCGAGGAGCCCCAAGC
>SLNH01000399.1 GCA_007133195.1 Nannocystineae bacterium
GCTGCCGGACAGTAGTCGAGGCAGACGCCCTGCTGGCAAGTCGCTCGCTTTTCATGGCGCCGCCTGGCGCGAAAAAACATTCAGGAGGCAACTTTCCCGCCGCGGCTCCGATAACGGGGGTGAGGGGGAAACATCACCGATGGGGGATCACGATTCGCTATTCAAGCGGGCGTTTTCCGTGCCCGCGAGCGCGGCGGCCGAGATACGGTGCGTGCTTCCGGACGCGGTGAGCGGCCGTCTCGATCTCGACGAGCTCCAGAGCGTGCGAGCGAGCTTTATCGACGACCAGATGGCGCATCGCCACACCGACCTGTTGTTTCGCGCGCCGATCCTCGGCGGGCGGGAGCAGGCCTACGTTTACGTCCTCCTCGAGCACCAAAGCGAGCCCGACCCGCTCATGCCCTGGCGCGTTCTCGGGTACGTAAACCGCATCTGGGAGGCCGCAATCCGCGAGGAGCCGGGTCGAAGGACGTTGCCGCCGATCATCCCGCTCATAGTCCATCACGGGCCGGCGGGCTGGAGCGCGCCGAAGCGGCTCCACGACATAGTCGGGGGCATCGCCGAGATCCCCGAGCTCGCGCCGCTTGTGCCCGACTTCGAGATTGTCGTGGACGATCTCGCTGCGATGACCGACGAGGCCCTCCGCGCTCGGCCTCTCCCGCCCTTTCCCAAGGTCGCGCTTTGGGTGCTTCGCGACGGTCGCACCACCGAAGTGCTTTTCACGCGTCTTCACGCTGCCTGGCACAAGGAGCTAAGCCGCCTTCGGCGCGCCCATCGGGGCGATGAGGACACGCAGGTGATCCTGCGCTATATTTTGCGCGTAGCGGGCGATACGCCCTTCGAGGTGATCCGGGAGCATATCGCCGAGGCCGCGCCCGAGCTGGAGGAGGACATGGCCACCGCCGAAGAAGAGCTCATCCAAAAGGGCGTCGAGCGAGGCGTCGAACAAGGCCGCGCCGAAGCGCTGCGCGAGATGCTCTTCCGCCTGCTTCGCGCCCGTTTCGGCGAGCTCGGTCCAGATGTGGAGCGCCGCCTCGGCGCCGCCTCCCCCGATGACCTCGATCGCTGGATCGAGCGCGTCGTCACCGCCGAGCGCCCTGAGGACATCTTCCGCGCCTAAGGGCGTCGCCAGCCCTGGCCGCGCCGGGGCGCGCCGCTTCGATCCACTGGCGATGGCGGCTCTCGATTTGAGGGCGATCGCCATCGCGAGGACGAGGCCGCCGCGGCGCTTATCGCGCCGGTTTCGGAGAAAGGGGACCTTCCCCAGCACGCCCTCCCCTACGACTGAAACGACCGGGCCGCGAGCGCCAGGCCGCGGCAGGCGCGGTCCGAGAGGCTAATCGAATCGAAGCCGCGAATGGGCCTCGTCACGGCGCGTCCCCGGCACCGAAGACGGGCTGGAGACTCGTAAAATTCAAGCAAAACATCGACTTAGGCTGCCATCGGGTTGCCTCGAGCCTGCCTCGCTCAAATTTTTTGTTGTCCAGTAAGGCCATGTTGCACGAGTGGGGCAACAGCGCTAAGATGGGCAACAACCACGGCCAATCGTTGCCTCGATCGGTCGCGTTGTCCAGAGCGTGCAACATGGGCATATCGGACAACAGCCTGATCGCCAGCACTGCTCGGGTCCTGCAGGAGCGCCTGCCTCCCGGGTGGGCGGTCGAACGTGTCGTGGCATCGAATCGCACGCCGCGGCTGCGCATCACCTCGAAGGATGGGCTGTCGCGCGAGCTGCCGGTGTCGGCGCTATCCCGGCCCGATCCACGTGCGGCGAGGCAGATCCCAAAGGAGCGCCCGCTGCTCGTCACGGCTCCCTACCTCTCACAAGGCATCCGCGACGTCATTGAAAATGAGGGCGCGAGTTACGTCGACCAGACTGGCAACGTGCGCGTGGTGCTCGACGCACCCGGCCTCTTCATCGTGACGACCGGCGCCGAGTCGAACCCCTGGCCGGGGCAGCGGCGCTTCACCTTGCGGGGGACGAAGGCCGGGCGCGTCGTGTGTGCCCTCGCGCGCGCGAAGCCACCCCTCGGGGTGCGCGAGCTCGCTGCCGCTGCACAGACCGATCCTGGGTACGTCTCGCGCCTGCTCGGCATGCTCGACCGCGAGGCCATCGTCGACCGGTCCGCTCGTGGCCGGGTAGAGCGGATCGAGTGGCGGAAGCTGCTTTTGCGTTGGTCCGAGGAAGCGCCGCTCGACAGCCGCACCACCGCGAGCACGTGGCTTGCCGCGCGTGGGCTCAAGCATTTATGGGAGAGCCTTCGCGGCGCCGACATTCCCTACCTTGTCACCGGCAGCGCCGTGGCCGCTGGCATTGCTCCCGTGGCGCCTACACGTCTCGCCTCCGTCTACGTCGAAAACCCGGAGGGCACAGCCAAGCGGCTAGGGCTGCGGGCGGCTGATGCAGGAGCCAACGTCGTGCTCTTGCAGCCTGAGGATGGCTCGGTCTTCGATCGCGCCGACGAAACAGGCGGGCTGCGCACGGCCAGGCTCCCGGTGGTTGTGGCGGACCTTCTCTCTGGCCCTGGGCGCTCGCCCGCGGAGGCCGAGTCGCTGATGGACTGGATGGCTGCGCACGAGGAGGTGTGGCGTGGATGAGCTCTATGTGATCGCGCGCCGGGTCCTCCTCGATGCGCTCGAAGCACTCGGCGAGCATAAGGGCGCCACGATCCTCGTCGGCGCCCAGGCGATCTACCTGCACAGCGGCGACGCGGACCTGGGCGTCGCCGAGTACACCACCGACGCCGACCTGGCCTTCGACCCGGACCTGCTCGCAGAGATCCCACCCCTCGACCAGGCGCTCGAAGGTGCCGGCTTCTATGGGCCGAGCAGCGCCATCGGCATCTGGAAGACCCAACGACGGACCTCGGCGTCGCTCGACATCGACGTCCAGGTGGATCTGCTGGTCCCGACGATCGTCAGCCCCGGCACCGGCCGGCGAGCGGCACGGTTGCCCGGACATGGCGTCAACGCCGCGCGCAAGGTCGATGGTCTCGAGGGAGCTCTGGTCGATCTGGGAGAGCATGAAATCGCCTCGCTGGAGCCGGAGGTCGATCCGCGGGTCGTCCGGGTGAACGTTGCGGGCCCCGGTGCGCTCCTCGTCGCGAAGATGTTCAAGATTCACGAGCGCCGCGGCTCGACAAGGGCGAACGACAAGGATGCCCTTGATGTTCTGCGCATTCTTCAGGGCGTCTCGACCGAGGACCTCGCACGCAGCCTTACGTCGATCCTCGGAACTGAACGGAGCGCGACGACCGGCGCGCGGGCCTTGGAGCTCTTCACCGAGCTCTTTGGCAATCGAGGTGGCGAAGGCACCGCGATGGCGGCGCGCGCGGCCCAGCCTGTGATGGACCCAGACCAGGTGCGCGGCATCTGCGAGGCGCTCGCGGGTGATCTGCTCGAGGTGGTGAAGCCATGACGAAGCGTGGGGAGAAGCTCCCAGATCCCACCTCGCGGGGCGTCGTACGCGCCGCCCGAAGGTTTAGGCCCAGGATCCGCGGTTGGCGTTTTTCAGCCATGCGTCGGGCTGGGGCGGGCGAGGCGCGCCCAGGCCCCTCGCCGCCTGGGTGTCCTGCAAAGCGCTTGGCGGCGGTCCGACCCACGCCAGCGACGAGCGGGCGCGCGCCGAGCCCTTCGACGCCACCCAGCTCGAGTTCGCCGCGCTCTGGCTTCGCGGCGACGCGTAGCTAGGCCGGGAGGTGCCGCGAGGCTGCCGGACAGTAGTCGAGGCAGACGCCCTGCTGGCAAGTCGCTCGCTTTCCGTGGCGCCGCCTGGCGCGAAAAAACAATTCAGGCCGCAACTTTCCCGCCGCGGCTCCGATAACCGCGGTAAGGGGGAAACCTCGCCGATGGGGGATCATGGTTCACTCTTTAAGCGGGCGTTTTCCGTGCCCGCGAGCGCGGCGGCCGAGATTCGGTGCGTGCTTCCGGACGCGGCGTGTGGCCGTCTCGATCTCGACGAGCTCCAGAGCGTGCGCGCGAGCTTTATCGACGACGAGATGGCGCCACGCCGACCTCTTGTTTCGCGCGCCGATCCTCGGCGGGCGGGAGCACGCGTACGTTTATGTCTTCCTCGAGCACCAAAGCGAGCCCGAGCCGCTCATGCCCTGGCGCGTTCTCGGGTACGTAAACCGAATCTGGGAGGCCGCAGTCCGTGAGGAGCCGGGGCGAAAGACGTTGCCGCCGATCATCCCGCTCATCGTCCATCACGGGCCGGCGGGCTGGACCGCGCCGAAGCGGCTCCACGACATCATCCAGGGCATACGCGAGATTCCGGAGCTCGCTTCGCTCGTGCCGAGCTTTGAGATCCTCGTAGACGATCTCGCAACCCACAGCGATGAGGCACTTTGCTCCAGGCCGCTGCCGCCGTTTCCGAAAGTCGCGCTATGGCTGCTCCGGGATAGCCGGAGTATCGAGAGGCTGCTTCAGAGCCTGGCCGCTGCCTGGCGGGATGAGCTCGGACGCCTCCGCCGGGCCGATTCCGGGGGCGAGGACACGCTGGTGGCCCTGGGCTATATTCTCCGGGTGGCGGGCGACCTGCCCTTCGAGGCGCTCCGAGAGCGCCTAAAGGCTGCCACCCCCGAGCTGGAGGATGTGATGGCGACGATCGAAGAACAGATTTTCCAGAGGGGCTTCGAAAAGGGCGTGCAGCAAGGCGTCGAGCAGGGCATCCAGCAAGGCGTCGAGCAGGGCGTCGAGCAGGGTCGCGCCGAGGCGCTCCGCGACACCCTCGGCCGCCTGCTCCGCGCCCGCTTCGGAGGCGTGGACGTGAGCATCGAGCGCCACCTAGAATCCGCCTCCGAGAGCGATCTCGATCGCTGGCTCGAGCGCGTCGTCACGGCCGAGCGCCCCGAGGACATCTTCGGGCCTTAAGTGCCTCCCGCCCACCGAGCGGGAGGCGCTTTGGCGGCAGCGAGCGGCCCGCCGTCTACTTGCCCGTGATGGGCGAGCCGGCAAAGCGGGGCGCAGGCTACGAGGATGTACTCGCGGCGCCGGAGCATCTCCTGGCCGAAGTTATTGGCGGCGACCTCTACACGACGCCGCGTCCGGCCGCTCCGCACGCCAAGGCCGCCTCCACCCTGGGCATGGATCTCGGCGGCCCGTTTCAGCGCGGGCGCGGCGGCCCCGGCGGCTGGTGGATCCTCTGCAAGCCGGAGCTACACCTCGGAGGCGACATCCTCGTGCCCGATCTGGCCGGCTGGCGGCGGGAGCGACTGCCGAGCATCCCCGACGCGCCCTACTTCGAGCTCGCGCCCGATTGGGTTTGTGAGGTGGTCTCGCAGTCGACCGGACAGCTCGACCGGGCCCGCAAGCTCCCCGCCTATGCTCGGGAAGCGGTTCGGCACGCCTGGCTCGTCGACCCCCGCCAGGAGACGCTCGAGGTCTACGCGCTTTTCGAGGGGCGCTGGGTTCTGCTCGCGACCCACGCCGGCGACGCGCGGGTGCGCGCCGAGCCCTTCGACGCCACGCAGCTCGAGCTCGCCGCGCTCTGGCTCAGCGGCGACGCGTAGCTGGCGGGGACCTGGCACTCGCCCTCCGTCGCGCTCACGACGTAGCGAGTCGGTGCGTCGTCGCAGAGGACAGTAATCGCCATCGGCACGTCTCCGCGGATCGGTACATTGCGCCCGGGCGGCTCGGTGGCGAAGGTCGAGCACGGCGCCGCTCCTTGCCCGGCCATGCCAGCTCGACTAGGCTCGATATGTGGGCGCAACTCCGGAGGAATTGGCGCGGACGCTGGTTTCCAGGCACGCCGAGCGGCGGCGTCGGGAGGAGGCCAGAGCCGAGGTGCTCATAGATTCCCTTCACCGCGAGGTTTCCGCGCTCCTAAGGCAAGGCACCCTCGAAAGAGCGTGGCTCATCGGGTCGCTCGCCTGGGGGCACTTCGGCGCGGGCTCGGATGTGGATCTGGTCGTCCAAGGGGTGAGTGAGGAGTTCGCCCCGGCGCTTTGGGATGAGCTCACGCGCCGTTGCGCGCCCCGGTAGACCTGCTCCGAATCGAGACGCTCGACGAGGGCTTCGCCGAGCGCGTCCGCTCGGAAGGGATCGCGCTCGATGACGGCTGATGCGCGCGGGTCGCTCGCTGACCTGGCGCGGCTCAAGGACGAGATTTCAGCGGATCGCAGGGCGCTTATCCGCTGCTTGGACGACATGCGGACCGTGGTGCAGGCATGGGGACCGCACGCCGTGGATCGTCGTGCTTCAGTAGCCGGCGGCGAGGTCGACGGGCGTGACGGGGCCGCGGCCGGCGCGGAGGGCCACGTAATTTTGCGCGAAGATGTCCAGGGCGCGCTGGAGGTAGTGCGGGGTGGTGCCGGCGACGTGGGGGGTGATAAGGACGTTTTCGAGATCCCAAAGCGGGGACGACTCGGGGAGGGGCTCGCGCTCGAAGACGTCTAACACGGCGCCGGAAAGGTGGCCGGATTCGAGGGCGCTAGCGAGGTCGCGCTCGACGACGATGCCGCCGCGGGATAGGTCGATGAGGCCGGCGCCGGGTTTCATATCTGCGAGGGTGTTTTTGTCGACGAGGCCGCGGGTCTCGGCAGTAAGCGGCAGGGCGAGGACCACGTAGTTGGCTTGGGCGAGTGCTTTGGGCAACTCGGCGGTTTGGTAGACCTCGTCTATGCCTTCGGTGGGGCGCATAGTGCGGGCGACGCCGACGCAGCGCATGTCGAAGGCCTTGGCGCGTTTGGCGAGGCACGAGCCGACAGCGCCGAGGCCAACGATGGCGAGGGTCTTGCCCGTAAGCTCGCCGAGCCAGGCGCGCTCCCACGCCCGGCGCGACTGCTGGGCTCGGAACCGGCCGAGCTGTTTTTCGAGGTAGAGCATCGCGCCGATCGCGAACTCGCTCATCGCCGGGCCGTGGACGCCGGCGGACTTGGTGACGACGAGGTCGCCGAAGGGATAGTCCATGTCGGCGAGCGAGTCGGCGCCGGCCGACAGGAGATGGAGCCACGCCGGGCCGCGTATGCGCCTAAGAGCGTCTGGAAGCCAAGGGAGGCCCGGCGCGATCACGGCATCGACTTCGGCGCCCTCGGGGACGTCGGCAGAGCTACCGGCGCAGATGACGTTTGCCCCGGGGGCGATGTCGCCGAGGCGCCGGCAGAGCTCGCCTTTTTGCCGGGCGAGGGGCTCGGGCTTTTGCAGGGCGAGCACCGCTTTTAGCGGCGCGATGGCGTTGGCGCTAGACAAGGGCCGCTGCCTTGTCGCGGGCGATGTCGGCGACGCGCTGGCGGAGCGCCTCGCGGTTTGCCTCGAGCTCGGCGGCGTCCAGGCCACGAAGCCGCGTCTCCTCTTCGCGAAGCCGCACGACTTCGGCCTCAAGATCGACCTTGTCGCGAAGCTCCCGAAGGGATTGCGCGCCGGCGACGAAGGCGCGAGAGAGGATCACGGCGGTGGAGCCGAGGCGGACGTGCTCGCTCAAGATGAGCTCGGCCGGTAGCGGCGCCCGCCGCTCCCCCATGCGCGCGATTCCGCCGAAGCCAAAGCCGATATTCTGGCTCTTGGCGAGCGCGGCGGGCTCTTCGAGGAGGCCGCCGGCGAGCGGCTCGAAGAGGAAATTCGCCCCGAGGGCGAGGCTGAGGTCGTTTAGGCCGACGTAGAGCTCGTCTCGGCCGGATAGAAGGTCGATATAGTTTGAAGCTCCGCCGGCGGCCTCCGGCGTTTCGGCAAGCAGGGTGACCGGAACGCGCCCACCCACGGCGCCGAGGTAGGTTTCCACCTCGGCGCGTGTTCGAAACATGGGCAGCATCAGGCGGTCGGCGCCGCGCGCGAGCGCCGCGTTTACTTCGGCGCCGGTGCCCTCATATAGCGGGTTTACGCGCACCATGATCTCGGCATCGCCGGCGGCCGCGCGCACGCGCTCGAGATCCTCCATGGTGTGGCTCGCGCGATGCGTATCCAGGTGGCCCTGCCGCTCGGCCTTACCCCGCACCTCCATGTCGACGAAAATGCGGCTGACCCCGGCATCGAAGGCGTAGCGCGCGATCTCCGGCGACCCGGTGATCAGCATGGGCGTAAGTGCACCTGCCTTTACCCGGCTCATGCGCTCTCAGCTCGCAGGGGTTCGGCGCCGCCGGAGGTCGCCTTGTCTTCGCGGATGTAGTTTCGCCAGTTTCGGGATGCGTCGCCGTAGATGCCGCTCGCGGTGGCGAGGACCAAGACCGTGCGCGCTATAATGACGAGGTCGAGGCCGAGCGATTGCCGGCCTACGTACTCGGCGTCGGCCTCGAGCTGCTCGAGCCAGTCGAGGCTGCGCCGTCCGCGGACCTGGGCGAGGCCCGTTAGGCCGGGGGGCACGTCGAAGCGGGTCATGCGTTCCTCGGGGATCGCCTCGAGCTGCGCCGGCAGAACGGGACGCGGTCCCACGAGACTCATGTCGCCGCGAAGGACGTTTACGAGCTGGGGGAGCTCGTCGATGCTGGTGATGCGAAGGAGCCGGCCCACGCGGGTGATGCGCGCGTCGGCATTCGACGACACCACGGCTTCGGCGCGCTGATCGATAGAGCTCGGGTCGCGGTGATACATCGTGCGGAACTTGATCACCTCGAAGCGCGTCTTGCCTTTGCCCACGCGCTCTTGGCGAAACAGCACTCGGCCGCGGCTTTCGAGCACGATGGCCGCGCTCGTGGCAGCAAGGAGCGGCGAGAGCGCGGCGAGGGCGAGCCCGGACAGGCCGACGTCAAGCAGCCGCTTCGCGCGCATTTTGGCCAAAACCCATCGCCTCCATGATCGTGTCGTTAACCTTGCGAACGTCGTATTTGTCTTCGGCGCGCCGGCGGGCCGCCTCCGCCATGCTAGCGAGCCTGCCCGGGTCTTCCAAGAGCTCACGCATGGCCGCGGCGAGCCTCTGGGCATCCTTTACGGGGGCGAGAAGACCACTTTCGCCGTGGACGATGGTCTCGCGGCAGCCCGGCGCGTCGGTGGTTATGACCGGGCGGCCCGTGCTCATCGCCTCGAGCACCGACCGGGGCGTGCCTTCCCGGTAGGAGGGCAGCACGAACACCGAGCACGCTTCGAGGTGGGGGCGCACGTCTTTTACGCCGCCCGGGAACTCCACGACGCCGTGCTCCATCCAGCGCGCGAGCTCGCCCTCGGAGACGGCGTGGGGGAGCGCCGGGTCGTGCGGGCCCACGGCGATGAAGCGGGCCTCGGGATGGGTGGCGCGAACCTCGGCGGCGGCCTCGCAAAACTCGGCGATGCCCTTTTCGCGAAGCAGGCGTCCGATGAACAGGAAGGTGGGCGGCCCCTCGGGGAGCGGTTTTTGTCGGAAGCGCCCTAGGTCGATGCCCGAGCCGTCTACGCGCACGACCGGTGCGGTTTTCGCCAGCGCGCCGGCTCGTCGCAGGTCGGCTTCGTCGTCGGGATTTTGAATGAACACCGTGTCGCTCGCCGCGAAACCGAGGCGGTAAAGGCCGGTGACGAGCGCCCGCAGGGCCCGGGTTTTGGGCGAAGCGGTGGTAAAGACGTGGCCTAAGCCGGTGACCATGCTGTGCGCCCGGGGAACGCCGGCGAGCTTGGCCACCGGCGCGCCGTAGACGATCGGTTTGACCGTGTAGCCGAAAACGGCCTTGGGGCGCTCGCGGGCGAGAATCCGATACAGGGCGAAAAACGCCCTTGCGTCGGCAGCGGGGCTGATGCCCGTGCGATACAGCGGAAAGCGCCAGATCGGAATGCCGAGCTCCTCGACCTCGGGGAGGTAGTCGGCCTCGGGTACC
>SLNH01000042.1 GCA_007133195.1 Nannocystineae bacterium
AAGATCACGGCGAGCACGAGCGTGCGCTCGAGATTTTCGATCATGTTCGTGATGAACACGGACTGGTCCGACGACACCCGGATGTCGACCCCGTCCGGGAGGAGCGGCCGAATCTCCGTGTGCACGCGCTCTCGGACCTCGTTTATGACCTCGACCGTGTTGGCGCCGGCGATCTTGACGACGCCGACCCCCACGGTCTCCTCGCCGCGATAGCGCGCAAGCTGTCGGAAGTCGGCGAGGCCGTCGACCACGTCGCCGACGTCCCCGAGCCGGACGAGCCGTTCGTCGGAGCGGGTCACGACGAGGCCGGCGAGCTCGTCCGGGTCGTGGTACTCGAGATCGAGCTGGAGCATGCGCTCCTGGCGGCCCCCCACGAGGAAGCCCCCCGGCGAGAGCACGTGCTCGCGCTCGATGGAGCCCAAGACGTCCTGAACAGTGACCCCTTCCCGGTTCATCGAGTCCACGTCGAGCTCGATCCGGATCCGCCGGTTGCGGCTGCCGCCTAGCCGGATCTCGCCCACGCCGTCGATCTGCTCGAGGCGGGGCCGGGCGGTGTTTCGCGCGATCTCGGTGAGCTGCTGCGTGGTCCGGTCGCCCTGCACCGAGAGCCACATGACCGGCTGAGCGTCGGCCTCGACCTTGTTGACGACCGGCGCCTCGGCGTCGTCGGGCAAGTTCGCGATTCGCTCGCTCACCCGGGTTTGCACCTCGGAGAACGCGACGTCGATGTCTTTGTCGAGCTCGAACGTGACGTTGACGACCGAGCTCCCCGGAGCCGAGATGGAGGTGATGTCGTCGATGCCGGGGACCGTGTTGACGGCACGCTCGATGAACTGGGTGACGCTCGCCTCGACCGTCTCCGGGTCGGCGCCGGGGAGCGACGTGGTCACCGAGACGATCGGGAGGTCTACGTTCGGGATGCGGTCGTTGCCGATATCGCGGTAACCGATGGCCCCGAACAGCACCAAGACGGCGCTCATCATGAGCGCCAAGACGTGACGGCGGATCGACAGCTCGGGGAGCGTCATGTCAGTCGTCAGTGCGGATGCGCACGCGCGTGCCGCTCGTGAGATAGGCGGCGCCATCGACGACGACGCGCTCGCCGGCGTCCGCGCCGCGAAGGAGCTCGGTCTCCTCGGCCTCCCGGTGTCCGAGCTCAACCTCGCGCTCTTCGACCTCTACGGTGGCCTCGTCGCCGGGCGCGACGTAGACCACGTCGCGCTCCGGTCGCGCCTGCAAGCTCTCGCTGGGAACGACCACCGCGTCTTTTCGCTCCTCGACCACGACTTCGCCCTCGAGGAGCGCGCCGGACCGCCAAGTCTCGGGCGGCTCGAACTCGATGATCGCCACAACGCCCATGCCCGCTTCGTCGACGGCAGGCCGAAGGCGCGTGAGCTCGGCGTCGTACCATTCGTCGTCTTGGCCAAGCCGCCGCACGCGCGCGGGCTGGCCGATTTCGAGCCGGTCGCCCACGCGCTCGGGGTAGGGGAGGGCGACGCGCGCGCTGGCGTCGGGGACCAGGCGGAACGCCCCGCTGCCGGCTTGCACGTAATCGCCCTCCGAGATCGTGCGCTCGTCGATCCGACCCGCCATGGGTGCGCGGATCGCCGTCTTCTGGAGCGCCCTTTGCGCCTCGTCGCGGCGCGTCTCGGCGCTCTTCAGTTCTTCCTCCGCCGTGCGAAGCTCCGCGTCGGCCGCGTCGACCTCGGATTCGCTCACGTGCCGCTGTTGCCCCAGCTCTTCGAGTCTCGAGAGCTCGCGGCGCGCGTGCTCGATGCGGACCCGGAGGGCCTCGGCGTCGGCTTCCGCGGCGGACAGCGCGATCTGGTAGTCCTGCGCATCGACGCGGGCGAGCACCGCGCCGTTTTCCACCTCATCGCCGACGTCGTGGCGAATCTCCTCGACCCGACCCGTCACCTCGGCGGCGATGAGCGGGCTCGAAAACGCCTCGCTCCGCGCCACCGAGCGCTCGGTGACGGCGATCGACTCGGCGCGGGCCTCCGCCACGGTCACGGGCGTACCGTCGCCCTCGCCGCCCTCGCCGCCCTCGTCGCCCTGGGCGGAGCTGCACGCGGCCGCGAGGCAAACCGCGACGGCGGCCCAGCTCGTCAGGGCAATACGGTTGTAAAAAACCGAGGTCACGGAGTTAGCTAGTGTGCTGGAAACGAGGTTTCCACGCACACGGAAGACAATTACAGGGCACTAGCTAACGGCGGCTTCGCTCTCGCGCCCGTGGCACTTCTTATACTTCTTGCCGCTGCCGCACGGGCATGGATCGTTTCGCCCGACCTTGGGGGTCTCGCGCCGCACGGTCTTTTGTTTCTTGGCGGCCCGCTCCTCCTGCTCGCCGCTGTCGCCGCTGTCGCTCTCGTAGGTCTCGCCCCGCTTGTTCGCGGCGGGGTGCACGGCGCGGATCCGGCGCTCTTTGCGCTGGGCCTCCATGGCCGGGACCTCGTCTTCCTTGCGCTGGATCTGCACGCGGAAGATCTTCTCTCCGGCCTTGGCCTGGATGTTTTGCATCGTTTGCTGGAATAGCTCGAAGCCCTCGCGCTTGTACTCGCGCTTGGGGTCGCGCTGTCCATAGCCGCGCAGGCCGATGCCCTCCCGAAGCTGATCCATGTTCTTGAGGTGCTGGATCCACTGCGAGTCGATCTCTTCGAGCAAAAAGTGGCGGATGAAGTAGAGGAAAAACGGCCGCCCGAGCTCCTCCTCGCGCTCGCCTATCCGCACCTCCACGAGCTTCCAAAGCTCCTCGGCGAGCTCGTCCTGATCGGCGACGGTGCGCGGAATCTCGGCGTCGATCGCGAATTGCTCGCGCATCGCCTCGCGGATCGCCTCGAAATCCCAGTCGTCGGGGTGAGTCCCCGGCGGACAATGATGGTCGATGAGGAAGCCGAGCAGGCTCTCGGCGAGATCGCACAAGCGCTCGCGCTGCTGCACTTGCGACGCCGTGACGGTCTCGATGATGTACTCCACCAGCTCGTCGCGATCGCCGTCGAACCGCCTTTCGATGTCGCAAAGCGCCCCGGTCTGCCGCCACAGGGTGGTGCGCAGCTTGCGCCACGCAGGCGGCTCATCGCGCCGGTCGGCCGCCTTGGCGTCCGCCTCTGACGTCTCGGCGCCGTCGTCCTGCTTATCGTCGGCGCCCTCGGCGCTGTCGGGGTCCCGGCCGGCGGCCTCCGCCTTCGCGCGGTCTACGAGCCGCTCGACGGCGGGTCGGATGTCCTCGGCGAGCGACTCGAGCGTCCAGTGGCCGCTCTCAGTGGGGACCTCGGGCTCTTTGCCCTGCTTTTTCTCCTGGTCCGAGAGCTCTGGCTGATAGAGCCCCTTGAGGACCTGCTTGCGCAAGCCGTAGATCGTCTTGCGCTGCTGGTTCATGACGTCGTCGTACTCGAGGACGTTCTTTCGCGCGTCGAAGTGCTGGCCCTCGACCTTCTTCTGAGCGCGCTCGATGGAGTTCGTCACCCACGAATGCTCGATGGGGACGTCTTCCTCCATGCCGAATCTCTCCATGATGTTGGTGATCCGGCCCGCGCCGAAGATGCGCAGGAGGTCGTCTTCGAGCGACAGATAAAACCGCGACCCGCCCGGGTCGCCCTGCCGCCCGGCGCGCCCGCGGAGCTGGTTGTCGATGCGTCGCGACTCGTGGCGCTCGGTGCCGATGATCTTGAGGCCGCCCGCCTCCACGACCTCCTTGCGCTCCGCCTCGCACTCCTTTTTGAACTTGGCGAGGAGCTCTTCGAAGTGGCCGGGCTCGCTCTCCCTCCCCTCGGCCTCCAGCACGGATTTGGCCATCTCCTCGGCGTTTCCGCCGAGCACGATGTCGGTGCCGCGGCCCGCCATGTTCGTCGAGATCGTGATCGCGCCCTTGCGGCCAGCCTGCGCGACGACGCCTGCCTCGCGCTCGTGCTGCTTGGCGTTTAGCACCTGAAACTTGAAGTTTCTGGCCTTGAGCTCGTTCGAAATGACCTCGGACTTTTCGACCGAGGTGGTGCCGACCAGCACCGGCTGTCCGCGCTCATGGCAATCGACGATATCCTCGACCACGGCCCGGAATTTGCCCTTTTCGTTCTTGTACACGAGGTCGGGCTCGTCCTGCCGGATCATCGGCTTGTTCGTGGGGATGACCGCGACGTCGAGCTTGTAGATCTGGGAGAACTCCGCCGCCTCGGTGTCCGCGGTGCCCGTCATGCCGGAGAGCTTCTCGTACATCCGAAAGTAGTTCTGGAACGTCACGGACGCCAGCGTCTGGTTCTCCTCCTCGATCTTGACGCCCTCTTTGGCCTCGATCGCCTGATGGAGACCGTCTGACCACCTTCGGCCGGGCATCTTTCGGCCGGTGAACTCGTCGATGATGACGATCTTGCCGCCTTCGACGAGGTAGTTGACGTCCCGCTTGTACAAAGCGTGCGCGCGCAGCGACTGGCTGACGCGGTGGATGTAGGTGATGTTTTTCGGATCGTAGAGGTTGTCGAGGCCGAGGAGCTTCTCGGTCCGCTCGACGCCCGCGTCGGTGAGCATCGCCGTGCGGGACTTTTCGTCGACCGTGAAGTCGACGTCGCGCTTGAGCCGCGGGATGATCTTATCGATGGAATCGTAAAGCTCAGCCGACTCCTCTGCCGGTCCGGAGATGATGAGCGGTGTCCGGGCCTCGTCGATGAGGATGGAGTCGACCTCGTCTACGATGCCGAAGTGGAGCTCGCGCTGGACCATTCGATCCGGCGACATCTTCATGTTGTCGCGCAGGTAGTCGAAGCCGAACTCGTTGTTCTGCCCGTAGGTGATGTCGCAGTTGTAGTTGCGCTGGCGCTCGAAATCGCTGAGCCCGTGGACGATCGTGCCCACGGACAGGCCGAGGAAGCGAAACACCTGGCCCATCCACTCGGCGTCGCGCCGGGCCAGGTAGTCGTTGACCGTGACGACGTGGACGCCCCTGCCGGTCAGCGCGTTCAGGTATGCGGGGAGGGTGGCGACGAGGGTCTTCCCCTCACCCGTCTTCATCTCGGCGATCTTGCCCTGGTGGAGCACCATGCCGCCGTAGAGCTGAACGGGGAAGTGCTCCATCTTGAGCACCCGCCGCGACGCCTCGCGCACCACCGCGAACGCCTCGTTGAGGATGTCGTCGGTCTTGGCGCCGTTATCGAGTCGCTCTTTGAACCCGGCGGTCATCTGCCGGAGGTCCGCGTCGCTCTTTTCCATGAGCGCTTCGCGCTGTCCGGAGATGGCGTCGACGCGGGGCCGAAGCTTCTTGAGCTGACGCTTGTTCTTGCTGCCGAAAAGTGATTCGAGAAATCCCATAAAGCGCGATCCGGAGCGGATGGCTGCGAGTTCTTAGCACACGCGGGGCGCTCATGCTGGCCGCCAGGAGGCGACGAAGGCGAGGAGATCGCCGCGCACGTCGAACTCGAGCTCTGCGCTCGCCACGACGCCTCCGGCACCGTTTACGATGTCGCCCTGAAGAAGCGTCATGCTGCGTATAAGATTCGGGAATCGCAGGCGCTTTTCCCCTTCGAAGCGGTAGCGCTCGCCGTCGTCGCCCGAGAACTCCAGCTCGTAGCGAAGCCGCCTGCGGGAAAACACCAGCGTCCCCTCGGCGGCGCTGCTGTGGGCGAGCCCGTCCGCCCGCACGGTGCCCTGGAGGTAGGTGGTGCCGGTCTTGAGGGTACGCGCCGCGGACTCGGTGTGCGCGCGCACCGAAAACGCGAATGGTTTCGCGCTTTCCGGCGCACCGATCGGCGCATAGGTCCCCGACATGGTCTCGTCGAACTTAAAGCCGCGGCGTTTTACGAGGGCCATGGCCCGAGTCTAGAGCACATCTTGCGTCCCTCCACATCACCGGCCGCCGGATGTCGACTGGTTTTTTCCGCTGGGCCCTTACTGTAGCGCTCGCCGAGCTCTGTCGATCGCCCGCCGAGCCCGCGCCGCGCGGCCTCGGATCGTCCGCGGCTTGCGCCTATCGCCAGCCGCCGCGCTCCCCGAAAGTACGTAAGGCGGAGCCTTGGCCCCGCCTTACGCTCACCCCGCCGCGCCGCGCGCGGCGGCTACGAGGGGATGTCCTTTTCGCCTGCGGCCCGCCTGTTATCGCTCGGCCTCGCAGCGGTCGAACTCGAACCGCTCGCAGGAGCAGTCATCGCCGGTCCGGCACTCGGTGCCGTCCTCGGTCTCGCAGTCGAAGCCGCGGTAGACCGCGCCGCAGTGGGAGGCGCCTACACACATCTCCTCGTCCTGGATGTTTTCGCAGAAGTAGGGCGCCTCGTCGCACTGGGCGACCTCGATGCACTCGCCCGTGAAGCAATCGTCCTTGATGAGCGGCGTCTCGCCGTCGTCACACGTCGGGGGCTCCATCTCGCACACGGTGTCGGCGTAGCAGCTGCCGGGATACTCGCTCTCGGGCACGCAGGTGTCGCGCGTGAAGTCGCACTCATAGCCTTCGGCGGGGCACTCGCCGTCGAGGCAGGGCTCCGTGACGACGCAGGCGCCTCGATCCGGATCGCAGTAGCTGCCCTCGTCGCAGTCCTCGTGCCGGTCGCACGCCTCGGGCACGCAGGTGTCGCGATCGTCGCACACGTAGCCGTCTTGACAATCTCGCGCGCGGCAGGTGTCTGTGTCCTCGCACGTGTTCGTCTCGCCGTCGCAGTACGCGCCGAGCGGGCACTCATCGTGGTCTGCGCAGCTGTCATCGGCGGTGCCTTCGGGGACGCACGAGCTGCGATTATCGCACTCGAAGCCATCGGCGCAGTCCGAGTCCCTGCTGCAGAAACCGCTCTCCTCACACACGCCCTGGTCGCTGCAGTAACAGCCGGCCGGGCAGTCCTTGTTGCTGTCGCAGTCGTCACCAGGCTGTCCCACCGGCCAGCAGCCGTCATCGTCACACTCGTAGCAGCCCGTGGCGTCGCAGTATTCGTACTCCCCGTCGCCTCGCCGATCGTTCGAGTCTTCGATGTAAAGCGGACAGCCGGCGAGGGCGAAGCAAAGCGCCATCAATCCGGCGAAAACAGACTTCCTTGGCATGTCATCCTCCCTACGCGTGCCTGCGGTCGCGAACCGCCGAATGCACCGCGCGTGCCACGGAGTCGGGATAATGCAAACGGCCGAAATGGCGCATGGGCGCCAAGCGACCGGTGGAGGCGCGCGGGGCGGATCCGGACGCGAATGTCCGGACGGAGCGCTCCCTCGCTGCGCCGCACGGCCGAATTCTGCAGCTTTACAAACGCTGCACTGCGCCGGCCCCCCGATTCGGGGCGTGACTTTTCGTTAACCCCGCGGTGTGATGCGCCGTTCACGGTCTGCGGGGGTATGCGCCAACGACGCCTAATCTCTCGCACCGGAGATGTAGCCGTCTATCGCACAGCTCGGAGTAGCCCGCGCTCAGCCCTCCACGGCGCGGATCGTCTCTCGCAGGGAGTAGCGCGGCCGGTAGCCGAGGTCCCGGTGGGCGCGCGAGCCATCCACCATGCACACGTAGCGGATGAAATCGAACTCCTGCACTGGGAACGAGCTCACGCCGGCGCGCCACGCCGCCGACCACAGGGCCCGGGCCATGTTGTGAGGCACGGGCACGCGCTGTCTACCGAGCTCATCGAGCACCGCCGACAGCGGCAGCTCGCCCGGCCCGGTGATGTTGTAAATGCCCCGGGCCTGGGGCGCGAGGGCGCAGCGGATCGCGCCTGCGGCGTCGTTTTCGTGGATCATCTGCACCATCGGATCGAAGCCGAGGAGCGTCGGCACCCGCTGAAGGCGCAGGTAGTTCGACGGGGCGTTCTTGACCCGGCCGAGAATGTGGACTGGCCGGAGGATGGTCGTGTTGATATCCCGCGCCTTCCAGAAGAACGACGACGCCATGTGATCGATCTCGACGAGATCGCGCATCTCGGGGAAGGCCTGGGCCGCGAGCAGGGGCGCCTCCTCGGTGAGGAACTGGGTGTTGTCCGGGCGCGGGCCATAGACGTTCGCCGACGACAGCACGACCACCTTGGGCACGTGGTACGCCAGGCAATACTCGAAGAGCTTTGCGGTGCCGCCGATGTTCCAGGAAAACAGCTCCTCGCTCTTGGCGCGGGGCGCGTGCATCATGCCGAGGTGCACGAGGGCGTCGACGTCGCCTTGCCGGAACACGTCGCGCGCCTTCTTCGAGCGCAGATCGACTTGATGGTGCTCCACGTCTTTGGGCTTGCCCTTGAACGGGCGCCGGTCGATGCCGATCACCCGAAAGCGCTCGTCCCGGTGCAGAGTGCGCGCCACGAGCCGGCCGAACCGGCCGGCGATCCCGGTGATCACGATGTTCAGCTGTTCGGCCGGGCTCGACCGATCGTGACGATTACCAGAAGACATGCTTTCGCGCCCTGAGCCCGAGGTGGAGCATGGACTGGATCCGATTTCTCACCGCTCGGACCTTCTCTTCGAGGACCTCGTCGTCGTCGTCGGGATCGCCCTCGAAGTAAAGCGGCTCGCCGAAGTAGAGCCGATAGCGCACGGGCAGGGGGACGACGGGGATGAACGGGGGGTACGGGACGACCGGCAGGGAGGGGAGCCCGAGCACGCGGGCGAGCGGCTTTACGTTGACCGCCGGGGCTTGTTCCTCGGCGCCGATGACGGCCACCGGTACGATCGGTGTGTTCGTCTCCAGCGCGAGGCGCATGAAGCCGAGACCGAAATCCTGAAGCTGGTAGCGCTTCGAAAACGGCTTGCTGATGCCGCGGGCGCCCTCGGGGAACACGAGGATCGCCTCTTCGTCCTCGAGCAGGCGCTTGCAGTTTTCCGGCGTGCCGGTGATCTGACCGAAGCGGCTGAGCAGATAGGAGGCGAAGGGGAGGGTGGGGACGAAGCGCTCGACCATCGATCGCGCCATGCGGGGCGGATCGGCCTCGAGAAACAGCGCGGTGCCGATGACGAGCCCGTCGTAGGGGAGCTGCCCGGAGTGGTTGGACACGAACAAAAGCCGCCCGCTGCCCGGCACGTTTTCGATGCCGTGGGTCTCGGTGCGGAAGTAGTCGCGGTAAAGCCAGCGCGCGAGCAGCGCGGCGTATCGCAGGCTGTGGCGCGAGAACCCGAACGCGTCGTAGCCGTACTCGTTTTGGCGGACGGCGAGCGCCTTGGAACGAGCCTCGAACTCGGGGCCGAGGCGCTTGTCTACGAAGCTAGAGACCCGCGATTTCAGCCACTGTCCGGCGCTCACGGCGGCCAACCTATCGAGGGCGAACAGGGGTGTCAATGTGATACCTTGGCGTCATGACGGCCAGCGACGTGTTCGTGGATGTGAGCTACCGCGGCCTCGGGGTCGGCGAGCGGCTCAAGCTCACGGATCTCGGAACCGAGACGGGTTACCTCGAGATGCCCAGGCCACTTCCAGTGGGCGCCACGCTGGATCTGCGCACGGACGAAGGTCACGAACTCCGAGCCCGCGTGCTCCGCGTGTACGAACAGGTGGCAGGGGCCGAGCTTCCGCCGGGCATGCGTGTCCGCCTCCTGAGCGCGGGCGACGAGGCTCGCGCGTGGTGGGACGCGCGCGTGGAGCGAGCAGACCCGCAGATTCCGGAGCCGCCGCCGCCGCCCAAGGGCACACCGCTTCCGATCGAGGGCGTGGGCGTTCCGGCTGGCGAAGCTGACCGAGAGCCGGAATCGGCACACGCGCCGGCCGAATCGCCGGCTGACGGCTCCTCGGGGCAGGAAGGCGAAGGCGACGGCGACGGCGGCGCGGTCGC
>SLNH01000216.1 GCA_007133195.1 Nannocystineae bacterium
GCCCTTTCGAAGACTGAACCTTCGTGATCGCCGCCGTCAGCGTCGTCTTACCGTGGTCAACGTGACCGATCGTCCCGATGTTGACGTGCGGCTTGTTCCTTACGAACTTTTCCTTGGCCATCGAAGCGTACCTCCGCTTGAGTTGACTGCGCCCTGCGATCCCGAACTTTGCCGGGGTGTAAAGCGGCGCTTATCCCCGCTGCCGTCTGCCAGTCTTGAGTGCGATCTTGTCTCCAGTCGGGGAACCCGCACGCGACACACCGCGAGACGGTTGGAGCCCACGGCCGGATTTGAACCGGCGACCCCATCCTTACCAAGGATGTGCTCTACCACTGAGCCACGTGGGCCGTTCTTTGCGATTCTTAGAGCGGGCGACGGGACTCGAACCCGCGACATCCAGCTTGGAAGGCTGGGGCTCTACCAGCTGAGCTACACCCGCAATCCCGCTCCCGAGCCAGGCGACGAGCTCCAGGAGATGGTGGAGGGGGGAGGATTCGAACCTCCGAAGTCTGACGACGGCAGATTTACAGTCTGCTCCCTTTGGCCGCTCGGGCACCCCTCCATGAAGGTAGGCGCGCGCCTGCTGGGTCTATCGCTTCGCTCGATTTCAAGCTCCCTAGATGCTCGCGCTGCTCTCTGCTCCGCTCTCGTTCGGCAATTGGAGCTGGCGGTGGGACTCGAACCCGCGACCTCCTGATTACAAGTCAGGTGCTCTACCGGTTGAGCTACGCCAGCGAAATCGAAAGAAAATTCGAAGCGCTCCCGAAGCGCCTCGGAAGAGCACCGTGTATACGCTTCTCACTCCCCTCCCGTCAACCGCAAATCGGGCAGATCCAACTGGACTCTCTTCGCTTTACCTGGTTGGCGCGAGTCGGGGTCGCGTCATAGCTCGGTGCGCGACGGAACGTAGCTCGCGACGTCCCAGTCGGCCTCCTCGGGCGCCTCCACCGGCGCGCTCGGGGCCTCGTCATCCTCTAGTTGGACGAGTTCGCCCGCCCGCTCGCGGGCGAGGAGATCGGCGACATCTTCGGCGCGCGTCCGAGCCGCCCGGCTGTAGGGCGTCGATGTTCGGTAGGCCTCGGCGAGCTCCACCGTCTTCTTATATAGGTTCAGCGCCCGCTCGAGGAACTCGAGCGCGTGGCGATGTACCTCTTCGTTATAGATCTCGACCTGCCGCGGGCTCAGGTGAGGAGGGATCGGCGCCGTCACGATCTCGCGCCAAAAGCCCTCTTGCATGGCGCCTAGCTCATAGCCGGCCGCCGTGGCCCAGTCCGGTGCGCGAACGTCGATCGCGCGAGAAAACCGCTCGTGAGCGAGCAGGACGAGCTCCGCCTTGGCATCGAGGTCTTGCTGGAGCTGCTCGTCGGGTAACCGAAGGGGGATCTCCCCGAATTGCCGCCGGGGGATCATCCCCAAATAGAAGTGAGCCATGGCGACGTAGTAGTTGGTCTCGAGATACTCGCCCTCGCCGAGCCCGTCGGCCACGGCGAGCGCCTCCTCGAGCGCCTCTTCCGCCTCGGGGTCGCGCTTGTTCTCGTATAAGACGTACCCCAACCGGGCGAAGGCCTCCACCCGGTCGCTCGCGGACAGATCGCTTCGTTCGAGCAGGTCCTGGAACAAATCCGCCGCCGCCGCGAACCGCCCGAGCTCGGCCATCACGGCTCCCGCCCGGATCGCCGCGTCGATGGCGTAGCGACCCTGATCGGCCACGCGCGCGAGCTGCAAGTATTGCGCGATCGCCGCGTCTCCATCGCCGAGCTGTTCGAACGCGAGCCCCTTGTTGAACTGCGCCGGCGCGGATAGGCGCGAGTCCGGGAACTCGTCCACGAGCGCGTCGAAGTAGGCCTTCGCCTCCCTCGCGCGGCCGTCCGCCAGCGCTTCGTTGCCCGCGTCGAGCAGCGACCTCGGGTCGTACACCCTGCCCTCTCCCGTTTCGGGATCGACTTCGATCACCATCGGATCGAGCTCGAACGCCCCCTCGTCCGCATCGTCCGCATCGGCGTCGTCCGCGCGCTCTGTCCACGGCGCCTCGGCGGAACTTTCGTCGCCGTCACCAGCCTCCACTTCGTCGGCGCCGGCGTGCGGTCGTGGATCGCGGACCGGGATCGCTCCCTCGTCGCGACTGGTCGATGCGCACCCGAACAGGCAACCCGCGCTGGTCGCGATAGCGGCGATGGTCGCGAGTGCTCTCTTCGAATTGTGTGACGTCACGTTCACACTAGCCCTCCGGGATCTTCGCTTGCAGCGCGGCATCGACGACGCGCGCGCTCGAACGCAGCCGATGCGGATCGGCGGCATAAGCGCCCGCAGAGGCCGCTAACGCGCATCGCGCGAGATCGCTCGGGTCGAAAAACAAGTGGCCCATCGGCTGCTCGAAAAGCGTAGCAGAGAGCTCGACCGCTTTCGCGCCGGTGGGCCGCGAAGGGAAACGCACGCTATCGCAAAGCCGCCCGTCGGGGCCGAAGACGACCGCTCGCCGATCGCATCCGAAGGCAAGCGAGAACGTTTCGACCGAAAAAACGTCGCGAGAAAACGGCGCGGATGTGTATGATGAGGTTTAATTGGTGTCACACCGTTTTGTTATTGGTGACAGCACCGCATGAAGGTCGCATTCACGCACAACCTACGGCTCACGGATTCCGAAGAGGAAGCCGAGTTCGACACCGCAGACACCGTCGATGCCATCGCGGAGGCCATTGAGACCGCTGGCCACGAGGTGGACAAGATCGAGGTCTCGGGTTCGGCTTCACACCTCCTCAGCCGCCTGGAGGCTTCGGATCCCGACATCATCTTCAACACTGCAGAAGGCCGCGGCGGCCGGATGCGAGAGGCGTTCTACCCGGCGCTGTTCGAGGAGCTCGGGATCCCGTATACGGGGTCGGACGCCTACACGATGGGGGTCACCCTCGACAAGTGGCTGACCAAGCTCGTGCTCGCCCGCCACGGCATCGACACACCCCGCGCCTGCCTGGTCACGACGGACAACATCAGTGTCGTCGCCGATCGCGGTCTCGGGCTGGCCTTTCCCCTGATCGTCAAGCCGAACTACGAGGGATCGTCCAAGGGCATCGCCGACGATTCCATCGCCAACGACTTCCGGGAGCTCTTGGCGATCTTGCGCACGTCGCTGCGCAAGTACCCCGACGGCTTGCTCGTCGAAGAATACATCTCGGGGATCGACGTCGCGGTGGGCTACATCGACGGGGTCGGCCACGAAAGCGGGCTGCTCCCGCCGGTCGAACACTCGGTGGAGCCGGGGTTCCGGAACAAGTTCAACCTCTACGACTACCGGCTCAAGAACCTCGATCCCGCAGCGGTCCAGCTCCGGTGCCCCGCGTCGATCCCACGAGACGTCGCCGCCAGGCTCCGCGCGCTCAGCCTCGAGGTGCTCAAGGCGCTCGGCCTCCGCGACCTCGGGCGGATCGACTATCGAATCGCGAACGACGACCGGATCTACCTCCTCGAGGCCAACGCGCTCCCCTCGCTCCACGCGAGCTCCTCCATATTCGCCGCCACCGCCCAGATCGGTATCGGCTACGAAAGCACGGTCGCCTCCATACTGAACGCCGCCGCCCTTCGCAGTAACGTGGCCACCGCCCGAGAGCTCGGCGTCAGGCGCCGGCGGCGGGCGCGACCGATCCGCGTCGGGTTTACGTACAACATCAAGCGGGACGGGGAACCGGACGACGACCACCAGGCCGAGTTCGATCCCCCAGAGACGATCATGGCGGTGTCGAACGCCCTCGCCCGCCAAGGACACGTCGTCGTCCACCTCGAGGCCACCCCCGATCTGCCCCGGGTGCTCGCGGAAGCCGACCTCGACCTCATCTTCAACATCGCCGAGGGTGTCGAAGGACGAAACCGCGAGGCCCAGGTGCCCGCGCTGTGCGAGCTGTTAGGGATCCCGTACACGGGCTCCGACTCGGCCACCCTGGCCATCGCCCTGGACAAGGCGCTCTGCAAAAAGGTCCTCACTCAGCACGACATCCTCACGCCGAGCTTCCAGGTGATGGAGACGGGGCGCGAGAAGCTCTCGCCGGATCTGCGCTTCCCGCTCATCGTCAAGCCAAACGCGGAGGGCTCGTCCAAGGGCATCGGCGCCACGAACGTGGCTGACAACGAGGAAGAGCTCCGCGCGGCCGTCAAGACGGTCCTCGAGCGCTATCGCCAGCCCGCGCTCATCGAGGAGTACATCGCCGGGCGCGAGATCACCGTGGGACTGCTCGGCGAAAAGCGCCCGCGGGTCCTGCCGCCCATGGAGATCCACTTCAAGGATCCAACCGTCGAAAGGCCGATCTACGACTTCATGGTCAAACAGGAGTGGGAAAAGCACGTCAGCTACGAGTGCCCGGCCCCGCTCACGCCATCCGAGCGCAAAAACGTCGAAAAGATCGCACGCGAGACCTTCTGGGCGCTGGATTGCCGCGACGTGGCGCGTCTCGATCTGCGCATGGCGGCCGACGGCACGCTCTATGTCCTCGAGGTCAATCCCCTCCCCGGCCTCACCCCGGATTACTCGGATCTCGTCCTCATCGCGCAAGCGGCGGGCATGGACTACGACCAGCTCATGAACGAGATCATGATGGGCGGGCTTAGGCGGCTACGCGAAAAGCGCCGCGAGGAGCGCGAGGAAATCCGCGAAAACGGCGGGCTACGCGCGCAAAACGGCGCCTCCGTCACGCCGGTCGCCGGCGCCCGCACCCTCGAGGGCGAAAGCGCCGACCTGGCGGCGGGCAAGATCGAGCTCGCCGCCGAGAAGGCCGAGAAGGCCGCGGCGAAGGCCGAGAAGGCGGCCAAGAAGATGCAGGGCCTGGCGGGCAACGGCGGCGGCCGGGGCCGCCGCTCCGCCGGTCGTCGGCACGTGGCTGGCAACGGCCAAGGCTACGGCAATGGCGGCAACGGCAACGGCAACGGCAACGGCAACGGTAACGGCAACGGCAACGGGCACGGCGGGCCGCCGCAGTTTCCCGAGATCGTCCCGCCGACGACGCACTAACGGCCCCCTGGCCCCCCCGCGCGCATAGCCCGTGACAACCGGCGCGCGGGAGACGTGCGCGCCTGGCGGGCGACGTGGACGCGGCGGCCCGGAATGAGGCGCGCACCTCGGGTCGGGCGTACACTCGATCCCTGTGAGGGTCGGAACTCGCATCACAGTCGCTACGTCGGTGCTCGTGGCGGTGGTCCTCGCCGTCTACGCCGCGCTCGACTTGCGCGCCGCAGCAGACGACCGGCGCGACACCCTGGAGAGCGAAGCGCGGCGACTCGCCTACAGCATCCGCGCGACGATCGAACGCGGCGACCCCGAGACGCTGCTTGGCCGCGCGCAGGAGCTTTCTCGCGACTTGTCGTCGGCCGATCGCACTTGGACGATCGAGTTCGTCCCCACCGGGGAGGCGCGCGGCCCGAGCGGTCCCGCCAGCCCGGCTCGCGCGCGCGCCCGGGCGCTCGCGGAGACGCGAAGCTCCCACCTGAGCGGCGAGGAAGGCGACGTGTTTTACTTCGCGCTGCCGGTCCGAGTCCCGTCGCAGGAGGCGCCGCAGGGCTTCGAGACCGTGGGCGCGCTCGAGGTCGCCGGCTCGACCGAAAAGCTCCAAGACGCTTGGCGCGGCGATCTCGCGCGCACGCTGCCCGTCATGGCGCTCATCCTCGCCCTCGTCATCGCCGCGATCATGGCCTCGTCGCGGGCCTTCGTGTCACGCCCCATCGAAAAGCTCATCGCGGGCATCGACGACGTGGCCAAGGGCGACCTGTCGCGCGTACTCCTGTCCGAGCGCGAGGACGAGATCGGTGCGCTCGCCACGCGCTTTAACGAGATGACCTATTCGCTCCGCGAGTCCCAGGCGGAGACCAAGCGGCAAAACGACGCGAAGATGGCGCTCGAAGAGCGCCTGTCCCACACCGAAAAACTCGCGACCATCGGCCAGCTCGCCGCGGAGATCGCCCACGAGGTGGGCACCCCGCTCAGCGTGATCGCCGGGCGGGCGCGAAGCCTCGCCCGCCGGGCCGACGAGCCCGAAAAGGTGGCCAAGAAGGCCGAGATCATCGCCGAGCAGGCGTCGCGCATCACGCGCATCATCGAGCGGCTGCTCGAGATGACGCGGCGGGGCGTGGACAAGCTCGAGCACAGCGAGGTGCAGGTGAACGAAATTTCCCTCTCGACGTTGGAGTTCTTAGAGGGCCGAATGCTGGGGGCGGGGGTGCGCTCGTCGCTCACGCGCGCCGAAGGGTTGCCGCCGGTCCGCGGCCACCACGATCAGCTTCAACAGGTTTTGCTCAACCTCATCATCAATGCCATCGAGGCGATGCCGGGCGGGGGCCACCTTTCGGTGGAGACCCTCCACCAGCGACGTCGGCGCCCCGGACTCGAGGTCGCTCCCGAGCTCGACACGGTCGTGGTCGAGATCGCCGACACGGGAGAGGGCATCCCGCCAGACCTGCGGGAGACGATCTTCGAGCCGTTTTATACGTCCAAGAAGGCTGACGGCGGCAGCGGGCTCGGGCTGACGGTTTCGCATGGCATTATCAAGGCCCATGACGGTTGGGTCGAGGTCGAGGACAGGCCTAACGGGGGGAGCCTGTTTCGAGTGTGCTTGCCCGCCGCCCCCTCGGCTGAAGACGAGACCTAGTGGTCCTGGAATCGACATGACGCGAGCACGACAGGGAAGCGCTCCCCGGATCCTCGTCGTCGAGGACGACGCCGCGATGCGCGAGTTCCTCGTCGACGAAATCGGCGAGGTCGGCTACGGGGTGGCCTCCGCAGGGGGTGGCCGGGAAGGCGTCGAGATCGTGCGCACAGAGCCGGTCGATCTCGTGATCACGGATCTCCGGATGCCCGACCTCGACGGCTTCGACCTGCTCCGCGACATCAAGGCCTCTCCGGGTTCCCCCCACATCCTGGCCATCACGGCGTTCGGATCGATTCAGTCGGCGATCAAGGCCGTCAAACTCGGGGCCTACGATTACATCACGAAGCCCTTCGAGATCGAGGAGCTCATTCACGTCATCGACAAGGCGCTCGGCGAGCGAAACCTGTCGCAACGCGTCGATCGGCTGCAACGCGAAGTCGAGGGCCGCTTCGCCTTCGGGAACGTCGTGGCGCACAGCGAGGCCATGCGGGAAGCCCTCGCCCTTGTGGAGCGGGCGGCTGCGTCGCACGCGTCGGTGCTTGTCACGGGCGAGAGCGGCACCGGGAAGGAGCTCATCGCGCGCGCGCTGCACTACAATTCGCCGCGTAAGCAGGAGCCGTTCGTCCCGGTCAACCTGGCGGCGCTCCCCGAGAATCTGATCGAGAGCGAGCTTTTCGGGCACAAGCGCGGCGCGTTCACCGACGCGCGCGCCGACCGCATCGGCCTGTTCGCCGAAGCGGACAAGGGAACCATCTTTCTCGACGAAATCGGCGAGCTGGCAGCCGGCCTACAAGCCAAGCTGCTCCGCGTCCTGCAGGAGCAAGAGATCCGACCACTCGGCGCGACTGGTTCCCAAACGGTGGACGTGCGCGTGGTGGCGGCCACGAACCGCGACTTGGAGGACATGCTCTCCGAGGGCTCGTTCCGCGAGGACCTGTACTACCGCCTAAACGTCATCCAGCTCGACATTCCTCCGCTGCGGCGCAGGCCCGAGGACATCCTGCCCCTGGCCGAGCATTTTCTGCGCGAGGCGAGCGCCAAGCAGGCTCCCCCGCGCCAGCTTTCGCTGAGCGCGGACGTGCAGCAAGCGCTGCTCGCCTATCGCTGGCCCGGCAACGTCAGGGAGCTCCAAAATCTCATCGAGCGCGGCACCGCGCTGTGCAGGGGCGAGCAAATCGGCCTCGCCGATCTGCCGAACTACGTCCGAGAGCGGCGCGACACCGATTTTCTCTCGAGCGCCACCGCCCGCAAGCTCACGCTCGCCGATCTCGAGCGCGAGTACATCGAGCGCGTCCTGGAGGAGGAGAGCGGAAACAAGACCCGGACCGCGCAGCGCCTGGGCTTGGATCGCAAGACGCTGTATCGCAAGCTCGAAGACTACGAACGAAGGGATCGAAAGCGCTGAGCCCGCTCCGCGCCGCCGCCGAGCTGCTGCGAGCCGGCGCTACCCGCGCGCGTCTTTGAGGCGCCGGAAGATGAGCTCGGTTTTGGCGTCGGCGATGTCTCCGGCCACGCAGGCGGCGATGGCGCCGTCGATGTCCAGCCAGCGCAGCGCGGCGCCCTCCTCGAGCGGCGATCCGTCCCCCGGAGGCTCCCCTTTGGCGGCCGGGTCGTCGATCGCCGCCGCGGCGAGCCAGAATTTCTCCGGAAGCGCGCCGGGGGTCGGAAACGTGCCCGCGCCGAGCAGCTCCACCTCGCCCGGATCCACGTCGTAGCCCGCCTCCTCCCACGCCTCGATGGCGGCGCGCCGGCGAATCCCCGCCTCCCCCCGATCATCGGCCTCTATGATTCCCGCCACCACCCCCGTAAACAGGACCTCGGTGCGTTCGCCCGCCACCGGCACGCCCTCGCCGCCCCGCGCGAGCCAAAGCGGCGGCCTGAGCTCGTCGCGAACGAGCACCTGCAGGCCACGTTCCGGGCTTCGGTGATAGAGCGCGACGACCACCGCGTCCAGACCCTTGGGACGAAACGCGTAGTCGCACAGATAGGGATCCGACTGCGAGCCGTCGGCGCGGCGGTTTCGCATCCGCAAGCGTCGGATGGCGAGAAACCCGCCCTCCTCGCCGATGGTCCGGTCGCTGTCGATGTCAAAGCCCACGATCGAAGACATGCCTCGTATCCTACCCCGCCCACCTCGCCGCCCAAATGCGGTAGCGTCCGATCGGCCGCGCCCTCGCGCGCGGCGCGCGGTCCGGCGTCCCCGCCGCGGCCGCGTCCCTGTCAATGCGGCCTCACAAGGAGAAGAAGCACATGGCGAGTCGCACTGCCCGCGCGGCCGGGACGAGCGGGGCCCGCGCCCTCGCCGCCAACGAAGGCGACAACGCGATGCGCTGGGATCGGGCGAGCCCTGGCCACTATGAGGTCTGGTACCTCACCGTCAATCACCGCCCGAGCGAGACGGGCTATTGGATCCGCTACACGCTCAAGTCACCTACGGAGGGCGGCGAGCCGTATGCCCAGCTTTGGTTCGCGTTCTTCGACGCGCGGAACGCGGACAGCACCTTCGGCGTAAACCAAATGCTGCCGGTGAGCTCGCTCGCCGCCGAGGCCTCCCCCTTCTCCGTGACGATCGAAGACAGCGTCCTCACCCACCAAAGCGCCTCCGGACGCATCGCCGGCGACGGTCACGAGGTGAGCTGGAATCTGGCTTGGCCGCCGAGCCAAGCCACGCACCGCCAGCTCCCACCGCTCATGTACCTTCGGGGCGGCCTCGGCGAGACCACCGTGCTCACCCCGAACCTCCACGTTCCGATGAGCGGCTCGATCGAGGTGGACGGGCGCCGGTTCGAGCTTCGCGACGAGCCGGGCGGCCAGACCCACCTTTGGGGAGCGCGGCACGCACAGGCGTGGGCGTGGGGGCACTGTAACGCGTTCGAAGGCTATCCGAGCGCCTCACTCGAGACGCTCACCGCGCAGATCCGCCGAGGCGGCGTCGACCTGCCGCCGCTCACTGTGCTCACCCTGTATCTCGGCGACGAAGTCTTGCGCTGGAACCAGCCGTGGCACCTCCCGTTTTCGCGAGGCGACCATGGAACGGGACGGTACGGATTTCGAGCCCAAAAGGCTCGGGTTGCCCTCGAGGGCGAGTTCACGTGCCGGCCCGAGGACATGGTCGTTGCGCCCTACGCCGACCCGGACGGCGTCCCGCGCTACTGCGCGAACACCGAGATCGCCGACCTCCGCGTGCGCGTATGGCGGCGAGGGCGGACCGGGCGCTGGCTCGAGGATCGCCGCCTGTTCGCGCCGAGAGCGGGGCACTTCGAGGTCGGCGGCCGCCATCGCGACCCGAAGATCCCAAAGGATCACGTGGTCGTAGACGACCGGCAGCGCGCGCGGAGGCCATAAAACGCGGCGTTTTCGCCGCGCCAGCCGCTCGGTTCGAGCTGCGGTGTAGACCCCGGCGCGACGCATTGATACGTTCCGGCTCGCCGCCTGCCGGCGCTCGGCGCGGCGGCCTCCTCGGCGGGCCGAGCCCGCCAGCTACTCGCTGATTCATTCGGAGGATGCCCGCGACGTGACGACACCGGCCGACAGCACAAGCCTCAAGGAGACCCCGCTTTCGAACGAGCACCGTGAGCTCGGCGGCAAGCTCATCGACTTCGGGGGTTTCGCGATGCCGGTTCAATACAAAACGGGCATCAAAAAGGAACATCACGCGGTGCGGACCGCGGCCGGCCTGTTCGACGTCTCGCATATGGGCGAGGCGGTGATCCGCGGCGAGCGCGCCCTCGAAGCGCTCCAGCGCCTGATCACGAACGACGCCTCGGTCCTGGTCGACGGCCGCGCGCTCTATACGGTGCTCTGCCGCCCCGACGGTGGCATCGTAGATGACTGCATCGTCTACCGCCGCACATCGACCGAGTACTGGATCGTCTTGAACGCGGCCAACCGCGAAAAGGACATGGACTGGCTGAGGCAGCACATGCCCGCGGGCGTCCAGGCCGAGGATCTGAGCGAGGAGACGGCGCTCATCGCGATCCAAGGCCCCATGGCGGCGGCCGTCGCCGGCAGCCAATCCCGCTCCGATCTCGCGAGCGTACCTAGCTTCGGCTTCATCGACGCCGAGATCGCCGGTGTCCCCTGCATGGCGGCCCGCACCGGATACACCGGCGAAGATGGCTTCGAGCTCGCGTGCCCGGCTGACCGCGCCACGGAGCTATGGCGCGCGCTGCTCACCGCCGGCGAAGATGACGGCGTCGTCCCCGCCGGGCTCGGCGCGCGCGACACCTTGCGCCTCGAAGCGCGCCTTCACTTATATGGCCAGGATATCGACGAGACCACCACGCCCTATGAAGCGGGGCTCGGCTGGGTCGTCAAGCTGGGGAAGGGCGAGTTCATCGGCCGCGAGGCGCTCGCCGCCCAGCGCGAGCGCGGCGTCGGGCGCAAACTCGCCGGGTTTCGCGTATCCGGCCGCAGCACCCCGAGGCCCGGTTATGCGATCGCCGACCGGGCCCGCGGGGGCGATCCTCACATCGGCCGCGTGACGAGCGGCGGCCCAGGTCTAAGCGTGGGCGCGCCTATCGGGCTCGGCTACGTGGAGACCGGCTACGCTCGCGCCGGCACTCAACTCGTCATCGACTGCCGGGGCAAGGACGTCCCGGCCGAGGTGATAAAGGGACCTTTTTACCGCCGGGCGTCCTGATCCACGCACCGCGTGGACGCCCGCCACTGCGAGGAGTGAATTACGATGAGCGCGGACTACCCGGAAGATCTTCGCTACACCCGCGAGCACGAGTGGACTCGCATCGACGGAAACACGGTGCAAATCGGCATCACGCGGTTCGCCGTCGAGCAGCTCGGCGACGTGACGATGGTCGAGTTCCCCGACGAAGGGGACACCGTGACCAAAGACGAGGTGTTCGGCACCGTGGAGAGCGTCAAGGCGGTCTCCGACCTCTACGCGCCGGTGAGCGGCAAGGTAGCGCGCACGAACACCCCGCTCGCCGACACGCCCGAGCACATCAATGAAGATCCGTACGGCGAAGGCTGGCTCCTCGAGATCGAGATGAGCGACCCGAGCGAGCTCGGCGAGCTCATGGACGCCGCGGCCTACGAGGCGTTCGTCGCCGAGGAAGAGGCGTAGCTACGTCGCGCGGCCACCGTCATCGCGCACGGCTGGCCGCCCCGCATACCGCGCATCGCGCCGTATCAGGTCCGGCCCCAAAACCTGAGCACGCAGAACCTGCGGTGCGACGCCGAAACGCAGAGCGCCGCGCCCCGCTCGCGGCGAGACGCGGCGCCGTTTTTCCGGTTTCACGCCTCGCTTACAGCGAGATGCTCCCCCAAACCGTGGCCCCGCTTCCCACGTCGCGCTCGACCGACCCGGTCGAGCCGTTGCCCGACGCGGAGATCGTGTAGGTACCAGCGGGGATGTCCGCGAGCTCATAGTAGCCGTTTTGGTCGGCGGTCACGGCGTGGCCACTGCTGAGCTCCACGGTCGCGCCCGGAACGCGATTTGCCGTGTTCGAGCCCTCATACACGACGCCGACGATCGTCGCGGAGCCCGATGCCGGCGCGAGCCCCATGCTCCCCCACGTCTCTTCGCCCGACACGGCGCGCGTGATCGTCTGTTCCTCGTAGCCACCCAAGGACGCGGTGATTTCGTAGGTGTCGGCCTGCACGTCATCGAAAGCGTAGTAGCCGTTCGCGTTGGTGGTCGTCGTACGATCGCCGAGCGTAACCTCCACGCCCTCGAGCCGGCGCCCGGTGTCGTTTTCGTGATAGACGATGCCCTGCACGCTGCCGCTCGCGCCCGGGTCGCCCGGATCTCCCACGGGCGGCCCGTCTTGAGCTCGGTCGATGATCTCGCCGAGTGAACCGTAGGCCGCGTCGCCCGGGCACGCGGTCTGGTTGAAGTCGCGGTGGCCGTGGACGTGACCGTTATCCACGGCGATCCCGAACTGGTCGCCCAGGCTGCGAATGAGCGCCGCCGTCTGCTCGAGCTGCGAGTTGTTGAGAGACGTCGAGGTATAGGTCCCGATGAGCGAGATGCCCACGTTGCCCGTGTTGTTGTTGGCGACGTGCGTGCCGAGGCGGGTCGCGCCCCGCCCTTCCCAGATCCGACCGTCTCTCGAGATCAGGTAGTTGTATCCGATGTCGCACCAGCCGAGCACGTTCATGTGATACGACTGGATTTGCCGGAGCCGCGCTTCTGGCGACAGCGTGTCGTTCGTGGGCGTAACGGTATGATGAACGGTGAAGCGGCTCGGCGACGTGGAGGTCACACAGCGCGGCTCGGAGGCGCCCCACGCGGCGCGGGAATTCACGTCCGCGCCGCTGAGCGACAGCGACTGCGTGTGCCTCGTGATCGTATCGTCGGTGAGGCTCTCACCATCCTCGAGCGCCGCCGAGCGCGGTAGGTCGAGCAAATCGACGACGAGGAACGTCGGCACATCGTCGGAGGCAGAGCGAATCCGGTAGTGCGTCGCAGGCGGGCCGTCCACCTCGTAATGGCCGATCATGCTCGTACGGTCCGACGGCGCATCGCCAGATCCCACGGAGGCGTCACCAGCGTCGGCCACACCGCCTTCTACCTCGACATCGACGACATCGACGGCCGACCAGTCGGACCACTCGTGACCGTCTAGGCTCGTAGAGATCTCGAGCTCCACCGTACGCTCTGCGTCCCAGATGAGGCCGACCCGCTCGAAGGGGACATCCGTGCTGCGCACGCGCGCCTCGCTAAGCTCTGCCCGCAGCTCGTCGTCCTCGAGAACGAGCGACTCGGCGTGCGTATCGTCGAAGGTCCTATCGACTTCCTTCTGGGTAATTTCGCCGGCGCAGCCGAGTGCGTAGACAGATGCGAGTGCGATAGCAGTTGTGCGCATTGTGAGTAGCCTCCTCTCCTCGGGCCTCACCTAGAGCGAGCGGCGTGCCAGCCACGCATCGTTCGTAGCTGGCCGAAATTCCGTCGCTGCGCCCGGACGAGGGGCGACTGTGCGCACGGCCGTGCGCAACCTATCGAAAACGCTCGCGGGGTCCGCTCCCAGTACGACATGTAGGAACATGAGCGAACCCCGACTCCCTGGCGCCGGAGCCCGCGTAGGGTGGCCGTGGCAGGGGCAACGCCTCGCGCGAACGCGCGCCTTCCGCGAGCCAGGCTAGCGGCGGACGCGTGCTTTGCCGCGAGCCAGGCTAGCGGCGAAAGATGTCCTGGAGCCCGGGGCGCCGCGCGTCGAAGTGAAACCCGAACCGGAACGACAGGGTGCCCGTGTCCGGCTCGACGAGCTCAGCGGGGGGGTTTGGAAACGGCGCGGCGGCTCGAAACGCCCGCAGCGCCTCGTCGTCGAGCGGCTCGATGCCCGAGCCGCGCAAAACGCCCACCCGATCGAGGCTGCCGTCTTCATCGAGCCATACGCGGACCACGGTGACGCGCCTCCGCAGGCTAAAGCGCGAGCCCTCGGGGTCGTGGCGGCGATACACCTCCACCGGATCCCAATCCCGCGCCACCTCGCGCTTTACGCGGTTGAAGAAGCTCGCGTGCTTCCACTGGGCAGCGTTTAGGGCGGTGGACTCGCCCTCCTGCACGCCCTCTAGATGGTCCACCGACCCGCCCCCGCCACCCAGGGCCTCCGCGAGCATCTGCTCCGTCGGGCGCAGATCGGGCGCCGACTCCGGGCGATGCGCCGGCTCGCCGGGACCTCCGCGCGCCTGGTCCATGAGCTCGCGGAGGTCGGGGAGGCCGCCGTCACCGAGGATCGGCACCTCCCCCTGGTCGAACATGTCCTCCACCTCGTCCTGAACGCCCGGGCGCTCGTCCGCGGGGGGCTCGCGCATGGCCACCTCGCGGGGCTCCCGATCCTCGCTCCCCTCACCTGCGACGTCGCTCTGTTCCGGGCTGGGCGGCTCAGCTTGCGGCTCTTCGGGCTCGCCACCTGCGGGATCCGCCTGTGTTTCGTCTCCGACATCATCGGGGGGGTCGTCGATCGTTTCGTCGGGGATTTCGTCGGGAGGGTCATCGGGCCGCTCGGCCACCCTCGGCTCGGGGTCCGCGTCGTCCGCGGTGTCCGCGGCGCGGCCGTCTCCGTCACCTGGCCCGGGGCGCTCGGCCATCTCCTCCGTGCTGCCCCGAGCCACCTGCTCCTCATCGACCACGCTGTCGTGCTCGGCCAAAAACCGCGCATCGTCGGGGCGCTCGTCGGTCGCGGTGGACTCGGGCGTCTCGACGACCTGGGCGCTCCGATCGATCGGGGGCGGCTGTTCGCGGTCTTCCTCGCTGTCCTCCGCCGCCTCCTCCTCGAGGTCCGGTAATTCGCGGCTCGCAGCCTCGAGGTCGGGCAAATCCTCGGGATCCACCTGAGCGAGCTGTGTCGCGTCCTCGGCCATGAGACGCTCCGGGCCGTCCCTGCCCCGGCACTGGGCGAGCGCAAGCTCTAGATCGCGCACCGGATCGTCGGCGCAGCGGATGCCCTCGCCCAAATGCGGCACCCGGCACAGCGCCGCCCGCGCCCCGGCCGATAGCAGCGCCTCGATCGCGCACTCCGCACGTGGCGACAGCTCCTCCGCCGGCGCCGGCTCGGGGGGGCGCGCGCCCGGACGACTCACCATCACCAGGGCGGTAATGGCGAGGATGTGCACGGCCAGGGATACGCCGACAAGGACGGCCAGCGCATCTCGTCTCGGAGCTCCGCGGCGGGTCGGTGTCCCCATGCGCCTCGTCTGAGCCTTGTCACAATCTGAGATCCCCCGCCACCTGCGCCCACCACAACCGGGTACCTATCCCGAACCCGAGCACAATCTACCCCAAATCGAGGCGCCGCCGTAGCCCCAAACCTCCCCGGCGCTGGACCGCATTCGCCGGGACGGTCGCCGCCACCGCTGAACCCCGGTCGGCCGGGGGCGGAATGCCCGCAGCTCGGTCGAACCACAGCCTGAGCGCCGCTGTGCCGTGATGCCCAGGGCCGAAGATCCAGCCTGGTGCCGGCCGCCGCCAGCGCCAAACGGCGCCACCCTGCGCGCAGGTGACGACCGCGCTCGAAGGCGATTTCCGGTCCGGTGGAAACTCGATTCCCGGCAGCCCTACGAGTATCCTACGGCCGGTCATGGAGCTGTTACGCCGCATCCTCGCCGGCCTTAAGCCGTGGTGGTCGTGGCCGGCCGTGCGGCGGCTTCTCGTCGGCATCGGCGTCCTGTCCGTCACCACAGTCGTCGTCGCGGAGATCGCGGCCGCGTCGCCCTTGCCCGTAATCGAGAGGTTCGACGGGCCCCTCATGCTCGCCTCGGAGGAGAGCCGAGTCGAGTGGTTCGATCCGATCATCCTCCTCCTGTCGCATCTCGCCGCGTTCGAGTTCATGGCCGGCCTGTTCGTGCTGCTCGTGTTCTGGGCGGGGCTGCGCCACGGGCGCTGGGACGTCCTCGTCGTGCCCGCGGTCGCCGCCGGCGGCGCGTTTACGATTTCGGTCCTCACGAAGACCGTCTTGTGGCGGGGCCGGCCCGACGTCCTCGTCAATCCCCTCGTCGATGCCTTCGGTCCGTCGTTCCCGTCCGGGCACGCGATGCGCGGCGTCGCCCTGTACTTCGCCTTCGCCTGGGTCTTGAGCCGCCGCGCGCGGGTGCCGGCCAAGGTCGCCGCCTATGCCGGCGCCGGGATGTGTGCGGCGATCTCCGGCTACGGACGGGTGTACCTCGGGGTGCACTGGCCCTCGGATATCCTGGCCGGCGCCGCCATCGCAGCGGCCTGGACGGTGTTCAGCCTGCGCATCATCGAGCGGTACTGCTCGGACACCATCGACCGCGTCCAGGGCGTGACGAAGGCCTAACCTACGGAGCCAGGTGCTCCTTCCGTCGCCCGGGTGACGCAGCCTTAGATCCTTCATACGCCGATGTGACGCCGCCTGGCGTCATGCATACCTCGTGGTGACGAAGCCTGGGAATCAGGGGAGGAGGCGCGCATGAGCGAGCAAATGATGGGCAAAAAGCAGATGCGCTATGCCCTCGACGACGTCCCCCGTCCGCCCGCGCTCGTGGGTCTCGGCCTCCAGCACGTGCTCACGATGTTCGGGGCCACGATCGCGGTGCCGCTCCTTCTCGGCGCCGCGATGGACGCCTCGCCCGGCGAGCAGGCGCTCCTCGTCTCCTCGGTGATGATCGCCTCCGGAATCGCGACGTTCTTACAGGTACGCATCGGCACCCGCCTGCCGCTCATCCAGGGCGTCTCGTTCGCCTTCTTGGGCCCGTTTTTCGCGATCGTGGCGGTGCGACCCGAGGGCGTCACCGACGCGATGCCGGCTATCGCCGGCGCGATCATGGCCGGCGCGCTCGTGCCGATGATCCTCGGCTACTCGACGCTGTTCGGCAAGGTTCGAAACCTCGTCTCGCCCGTGGTCATCGGCCCGGTCATCGCACTCATCGGCCTCGCCCTGTTCGACGCGGCCAGCGACCAAGCCGGCGCCGACTGGGGTCTTGCGTCGGTGACCATCGCCCTCGGCATACTGTTCAACCTCGTCCTCGCCACGAAGTTCAGGTTCTTTTCGCTGTTTCCGATCCTGCTTGCCGTGATCGCGAGCTACGCCTTCGCGCTCGCCCTCACGAGCGCGGGCGTCTACGGCGACGGACACGCGAGCGCCGTGAGCTTCGACGGCGTGGCGGACGCGCCGTGGCTTCGCGACCCGAGCACGCTGATATTCCCGTGGGGCACGCCCGAGTTCGTCCCCGGCTTCATCATCGGCGCGCTCGCCGGTTTTTTGGCTTCCATGATCGAGTCGTTCGGCGACTACTTCGCCGTGGGCCAGGCGTCGGGCGCCGGGGAGCCCACCGAAGCGCAGGTGAACCGCGGCATCGGCGCCGAGGGCCTCGGCTCGTTCATCACGGGCCTCCTCGGTGGCTTTAGCTCCACGAGCTACACCGAGAACATCGGCCTCGTGGGGCTCACCCGCGTCGCCAGCCGGGCGGTCGTCTACGTCGCCGCCGCTGCGCTCGTCGTCATCGGCCTCGTCACCAAAGCCGCCGCCGTCATCGCGACGCTGCCGGGGCCGGTCGTAGGCGGCCTCTACTGTCTACTTTTCGGGCTCATCGCCGCGATCGGCATCACCCAATCCACGCGCGCCGATCTCACCAGCCAGCGAAACCTCATGATCATGGGTTTCATCCTGTTCATGGGTCTGGTGTTGCCCCACTACTTCGCCCAAAACCAAGACCTCGTGATCACCGGCGTGGACACCCTCGACGGCATCATCCACACCATCGGCTCCACCGGCATGGCCGTGGCCGCGATCTTCGGGCTCGTCCTCGACAACGTCATCCCCGGCACCCGCGAGGAGCGCGGCCTCACCACCCCGCCGGCGTAGCCAGCACGAGAGCCAGCGACGCCGCCTATGCCGCCCATCTACCGCGGTCTATTTATTCCCGATGAGGTGGAGTCGATCCTACGCGACCTTCCGGCCTGGTTCGGGATCGAGGAGGCCATCCGCGACTACGCCGAGGCGGCGCGGAAAACGCCCGCCTACGCAGCCGCGGCGGACGACGCGATCGTCGGGGTCTGCCTCGTCCGGAGACATAACGCCCACGCAGCTGAACTTACACTCCTGGCGGTGAGGCCTACGCATCATCGCCGCGGGCTGGGCCAGGCGCTCGTCACCGCCGCGGAAACTGACCTCGCGGCAGACGGCGCCGAGTACCTGCAGGTCAAAACCCTCGGACCGTCACGTGAATCTGCCGAGTACGCCGCGACCCGCCGCTTTTATGAAGCGCTCGGCTACCGGCCGCTCGAGGAAATGCACGGCCTGTGGCCCGGTAACCCCTGCCTGATCATGGTCAAGCGCCTCTGATCGCGCCGGTAACGTGCGCGATCACGGTCAAGCAGATTGGAGCAGGTCGTTTCGTCGGACTGTCCGGCGCGTCCGGGAGCGCGTCCGAAACCCGGTCAGGAAGGGGCCGCCGCCCTTGAAAAATCCACTCTTTGGGAGTGGACCACGCGTTGCATGACGCGACGTCGTGCCTTCCGGCATCGGCATCGCTCGCCATAGTCCCGGACCGGCCGCTCCGTGTGGGCAGGCAGCATCGGGCTCGGCAGGCCAACCCTTTGCGAGGCGGTCGGCCAGCATCGAGCTGGGCAGGCGCCGGGACCGGCCGCTCCATGAACAAATAGGTCTTGATCCGGCACATGTACCCATATGGCGCGAATGTCATCATGAACAAATAGGTCTTGATCCGGCACATGTACCCATATGGCGCAAATGTCATATGGGTACAAAGTCCGAAACAACCCCCGCAAGGATCTATGCACTCTGCCGTAGACGAGCTCACGCCGGCCGACGCGCTCGATCTCGTCGGTTCACCCTGGCTATACGCGACGTGGAGACAGAAACACGGCCTGGCTCATTCCGGGCATCTCCTCCAGCTCCTTTGGGAGCGAGCCGAGGCCTGCCTAGACGAGCCCAGTCAAAGCGACGCCCGCCGCCGGGACGCCGATAGCCTGCGCCAGTTTTCACGGCGCGCCGCCCGCCTGCCCGCGCGCCAGCGCCAGATCGCGAGCCTACTTCTCGACCACGGGCTCTCGCTGACCGAGTGCGCCCGTGAGCTCGGCATCTCCCGCGAGACCGCGCGTACCCACCTCCGCCGCCTCCGCGAAAGCGAGCGCCGGGCCCGCGCTCGGATGCCGCAAACGGACGCTGAAGACCCCGGTGGCTCAGGGGATGCCGACAAAGCCCTGCGGTAGCTGCAAGAAATACCGCTCGGACGTTCGCACGGGCACCAGCGCCGTCGGACGCTCTGCGCGACGCCGACAAATCAGTGTTGAGGCGTGCAGGCAAAGCACCCTTCGCCTTCGCACGCGCCCTCGGCGGCCCCGGCACGGGCCGCGTGACACACCCCGAGCCGCGCCTCGTCGATGCGACACACCTCACCGACCGCCTCGCAGCGCTCCACCGGATCCGCCGTGGTTCCGGCCGGCCGGCGCTCCCCCTCCTCGCAGCCCACGAGCGGCGCGATAATGACCGCCGCGGCGATGCCCGCGGCCCAAGCCGCGATATTTTGCGAGCGCCTCACTCTCACCGGGTCGATCGTAGCCCCCAGGATTCCCAAAGGCGAGGGGGAATGCGATATCACCCGCCGGAGGATAGGGGCGCATCTCTGCAACGTGCTCACGCGTTGGAATGCGACCGTGCGTACCCTAACACGGTCGCCCAATCGCCCGAGGTGACCCGCCGCCGAGTCCTGCGCAGCGTTCGTAGCGGCGGCGCCCCCGGCCGGGTTGCACGCGCACCCACAGAGGGTCTCCCGGCGCATTCTGGGCACAACCACGGCTTGATCCGCACCAATACCACCCGCATCGCAGCGTGTGGATGTTTTGCCGCGAGGAGGTTTACGGTAGCATCGATATATGCGGCCTCCTGCTCTAGTCCAACCTGTGCGTGGGTTCGGGGTTGTGAGCTGGTTCGTTCTTAGCGGCCTCGCCTGCGGCGAGGTCACCGCCACTCCGGACGCGGCCAACGTTTCTGCAGACGCAGGGGGACAGGTCGAGGCAGACCCAGTTAGCGTGGATGCTCGGATTGCCTGCGACGAGGGATTCACCGGTCCCCCCACCTGCGCAGACTGCACCGTCTACGTAAGCGACGAGGATGGAAGCAACAGCCAACCGGGCAGATCCTGGGATGACGCCGTAGAGACCGTAACCGCAGGCATCAACCGAGCCGTCGCACGTGTCGAGGCCGAGGAACTCGATCACTGCGCAGTCTGGGTCCGCGAGGGCACCTACGTACCCGGCCAGCATCGGCAGGATTCGTTCGAGCTTGCGCCCGGCGTCCACCTTTACGGAGGCTTTGCGGGGTTCGAGGATGCCCGCGACGAGCGTAACTTCCGGCAGTACGAAACGATCCTCTCGGGTGACCTCGAGGGAAATGATGACCCCAACGACGAAGCAACATTCGAGGACAATGCTTACCACGTCGTCGTCGGCGCAGATGACGCCACCCTCGACGGCTTCACCGTGACCGCGGGCCACGCCGACAGCGACGATCAAGAAGACGGCGCTGGCATCTATCTCGAAGACGCCTCGCCCACACTTCGAAATCTCGTTTTCACCCATAACCTCGCGAGCGGGGGCGGAGGCGCGATAGCAAGTCTTGGTGATAGTGCGCCGATACTCAAGAACGTCAAATTCAAAACCAACGAGGCGCTTCATGGAGGTGCCCTATACGCCATAGACTCAAGCGAACCGATAGTGATAAACGCCATCTTTCTCGACAACGACGCCGGGTTCGGCGGAGGCGCGATGATGAGCGGAAGCTCGAGCGCGCCATCGCTTATCAATGTTTCGCTCCATGACAATGAGGCGGGCCTCAACGGAGGTGCGATTCGCAATGTGGGTGCGGCCGGCACCACGATCGTTAACGGGATACTCTGGGGTAACGAGGATGGGGACGGCGATGAGATCTACCATAACAGCGACGTAGCGCTCGAAGTCCGAGCGAGTGTCGTGGAGGGCGACGTGAATGACATCGACGGAGACGGAACCCTCGTAACGGAGGGCATTATCGACCAGGATCCGCGCTTCGTTTCTGCCCCAGATGACCTCCGCCTTCAGTCAAGTTCTCCAGCCATCGATGCGGGAGATGGCTCGATCGTGGACGAGATCAGAGTCGACTTCCCTGACTATGACCTCGCCGGTGAACCGCGCTTCGTAGACGGCGAAGACGGCGGCGAGGGCTTCATCGACATAGGCGCTTACGAGTTTCAACCCGAATAGAGGATCGCCGGCCGCTGGAGTTGATCTCGCCACGGCGTCGCCTCGACTTCGCCTGTGAATTAGGTCGGACCTTTCTCCATGGCCTACAGGATTCGAACCACAGTAACGCGCTGGCTACCAGTACTCGCCGCTGCCGCCTTCTCCGCCGCATGCGTCGCCGAGGCGGGCGACCCCGAGCCACAGGATGCGCCCGACGCCAGGCCGATCGGCGACCGACCGCCCGACGCCGAGCCTCGCCCGGACGCCGAGGTCTCAGAGCCCGACGCGGGGCCGGATAAAGAGCCGGAGTGCGCGCTCCCGCTTACGATTTTGATCGACGAGAACGACGACATGGCGTCGTTTTTCTACAGCGATCCGGCCTGCTCGGGCGAATCCGGATTCGATGTCGATGCGGCTTTAGTATTCGAAGACGAATACGACTCTTATAAGACCTTCTCTGCCTATGCCGCCACCAACCAGTGGCAGATTCAGGAGATCGATTACAGCGACCTCACTTGCATCATGGACGACGCCACACTCGCCTGTCAGTCAGAGGATGCCGGCGAGCTCATCCCGGTACGCCTAAGCGGCTCGAGAGACCTCGACCTCGAATTTCGGTTCGACCACGACGAACGCGAAGTGACGATCGAGTCGGTCTCGTCTTCCGACTGATCGCCCGCAACCCGCTGGCCGCGTTTGGCGCGCGTGGCGGCAGGGAGGCGAGCGCGGTGCGCTACTTGCCGCGGGCCTTCCGGGTGGCATCCAGGCTGCCGGGCCGCAGGTCCTCGCCGCGCCCGGCCCAGTCGGCCCACGTGTCGACCTGGGGCCCCCGACGCTTTTCCACCATGGTGATGCAGCCGTCCACGGGGCACACGAGCTCGCAAAGGTTGCACCCCACGCACTCCTCCTCGTGGACGTAGGGCACGCGCGCCCCCGGCGTGCCGCCCGCCGCAGTGACCGGCCGGTCGGGAACGTGCGCCGGGAACGCCACGTGCCCGCGCGCGCGCTTTTCCTCGTCGGACATGCCCGGGATGTGGATGCACTGGTGCGAGCCGTCGAGGCAGGCCACGTAGCACAGCTGGCAACCGATGCACTTGTCGGGGTCGATGCTCGCGACCGCGTGGTGGTTTAGGTCGAGGTCGCCCCAGTCCTTGTACTGCGGCACGGCGCGGCCCACGAGCTCCTGGGCCGAGCCGTAACCCTGATCGTCGAGAAAGTCCGACAGCCCTTCGATCATGTCCTCCACGATCCGGAACCCGTAGTGCATGACCGCCGTGCACACCTGCACCGTGGTCGCGCCCAGGGCCATGAACTCGGCCGCATCCCTCCAGTTCGACACGCCGCCGATGCCGCTTATCGGCACCACGTTCGGCATGCGCGCGACCTGACCCAGAAGGTGAAGGGCAATCGGCTTGACCGCCGGACCGCAGTAGCCGCCGTTCGTCGACGCACCGCCGACCTGCGGGGTGGGGACCATGGTGTCGAGGTCCACGCCGATGATCGACTTGATCGTGTTAATGAGGCTCACCGCCGGCGCGCCGGCCGCCATCGCGGCCTCGGCAGGCTCGGTGATGTCACCGATATTCGGCGTGAGCTTCACGATCACGGGCGTGGTCGCGTGCTCCATGACCCAGCCCGTGATCTCGCGAAGCACTTTGGGCTCCGAGCCGACCGCAGAGCCCATACCGCGCTCGCACATGCCGTGCGGGCAGCCGAAGTTGAGCTCCAGGGCGTCACAGCCGGTGTCCTCGGCGCGCCTTATGATCTCCTTCCACTCCTCGTAGGTCTCCACCATCAGCGACGCCACGAGGACGTTGTCAGGATAGTTCTTTTTGACCTCGCGCATCTCGCGGAGGTTTTCCTCGATCGGGCGATCGGTGATGAGCTCGATGTTGTTTAGGCCCATCAGGCGGCCGCCGCCGTAGTCCACGCCCCCGAACCTGCTGGACACGTTGACGATGGGGTTGCCGAGGGTCTTCCACACGGCGCCGCCCCAGCCCGCGTCGAACGCGCGCCGCACCTGATCGCCGGTGTTCGTCGGCGGCGCCGAGGCAAGCCAAAACGGATTGGGGCTGCGCACGCCGCAAAAATCGACCGAGAGGTCCGCCATCAGTGTCTCCTTAGGATGAGGCCGCCAGCACCGCCGTGATGTCACGCGCCGCGAGCTTCCCGTGTTGGGCAGCGTTTACGACCTCCTTGCCGCCGTTCACGCAGTCCCCGCCCGCGTAGACTCTCGGGTGCCCCGTGCGGCACGTGGCGTCATCGACGAGCACGCGACCGCGCTCGTCGAGGTCGACGCCGTCGAAGGCCTTGGCCAGATCGGTGAGCCGCGCCTGTCCGATCGCGAGCGCGACGAGGTCGCAACCAAGGGTCTCGCCCCGGGCGGCGTCGGCGGTCCCGTCTACCACCGGCGCCACGCTGATGCCGCGGAGCTCTGCGCCGTCGCGCTCGATCGCGACCGGCTGCCGCCGCTCGAGGAGGCGCACGCCGTCCAGCCGCGCGCCCTCCATCTCGTGGGCGTAGCCAGACATCGCCTCCGCGGCGCCGCGGTAGACCATCGTGACCTCGCCGAGGCCGAGCTTGGCGAGCTCGCGGGCGATGTCGATCGCCGTATTGCCGCCCCCCACGACCACCGGCCGCCGCACGCCCTCCAGGGAAAACTCGGGGTTCGTCTTGATTTGCTCGATGAGCCAGGTCGCGCCGTACACGCCAGGCCCCTCCTCCCCCGGCACGCCCAGTGTCCGATCGGGCCCGAGCCCGAGGCCGACGAACACCGCGTCGTAATCGCGAAGGAGCGAGTCGGCCGAAATCTCACCCTCGCCGCTCGGCTCGCCCGCGACCACGCTCATCCCCGTTTTGAGCTCGATGTCGCCGAGGCCGAGCACGAATTGAATTTCGGCCATGGCGTCGTCCGCCTGAAGCTTGTAGGGGGCGATGCCGAGGGTGTTCAAACCGCCCGGGATCGACTTTTTCTCGAAGATGACCGCCTCGTGGCCGTCTAGCGCCAGGTGGCCGGCGCACGCCAAAGACGCCGGCCCCGCGCCCACCAAGGCGATCCGCTTTCCGGTGGGCGGCTTTCGCGTCTTGGCGAGCAGCGCGGGATCCCGGGACAGCGCCGTCTCGGTGGCGTAGCGCTGAAGGCGCCCGATCTCGATCGCGGGCCGCCCCCAGTGGTTGTAAACGCAGGCGCCCGCGCAAAGGACCTCCACCGGACACGACCGGCCGCAGGAGTAGCCGAGCAGGTTATCCGCCAAGATCGTGCGGGCGGCGCCGCGCACGTTGTCGGTGGCGATCTTGCGGATGAACGTGGGGATGTCGATGCCGGTGGGACAAGCCTCGATGCACGGCGCGTCGACGCAGTAGATGCAGCGGCTCGCCTCCGCCGCCGCCTCCCCGTCCGTGTAAAGCGGCTTCTTGTCGCCGATGCGCGTCTCGAGTCGCCCCTGCGCGAGCGGGCCGCCCTCGCCCTTTCGAAATGGTTTCATGCGGACTCCATCGCGGAAAACGACTCGCCCAGGACGCTCACGATCTCCGCCACCTCGTCTTTCCCGATCGTAAGCGGCGGTGAAATCCTCACCACGTTGCCGTAAAGGCCGCCCTTACCGATGAGGAGGCCGCGTTTTTTCGTCTCCTCGAACAGCTTCGCCACGGCCGCGGGCGCCGGCGTGCGATCGCCGCCCGCCTCGTCGACCACGAGCTCGAGCGCCTGCATGAGCCCCATCCCACGAACGTCGCCGATCACCTTGGGGTGCCTTGCCTTGAGCTCGTCCAGGCCCGCGCGGAGCTCGTCGCCGCGCCGGCCAGCGTTTTCCGTGAGCCCGTCCCGGTCGATCTTGTCCAAGACGGCATTGGCGGCCGCGCAGCTCACCGGGTTGCCCCCGAAGGTCGAGATCGTCTGTTTGGTGAAGCTGTCGGCGATGGCCGGCGTCGCGATCACCGCCCCCAGCGGAAAGCCGTTGGCGATCCCTTTGGCCATGGTCATCATGTCGGGCTCCACACCGTACTGCTCGATGCCCCACATTTTGCCCGTGCGTCCGAACCCGGTCTGCACCTCGTCCGAGATGAACACGCCGCCGTAGCGCCTCACGATCTCGGCGGCGATCTCGAAGTATTCGCGAGGCGGCGTGATGAAGCCGCCCACGCCCTGGATCGGCTCGGCCAGCATCCCGGCTACCCGCCCCGTGGTCGTGGTCTGGATCAGCTCCTCGAGATCCTTGGCGCAGGCCACGCCGCACGACGGATAGGAGAGCTTGAGCGGACAGCGGTAGCAGTACGGCGCGGGCGCGTGCTTGATCGAGGCGATCTGCGTGGGCAGCCCGCGGTACCCGTTGTGGGCGGTGAGCGACTGCGCGAGCGCCGAGCGCCCGGAGTAGCCGTGCCGCAGCGCCACGAGCTCGCTGCTTCCGGTCGAGGTCTGCGCCATCATCACGGCGGTCTCGTCCGCCTCCGTGCCGCTCGCCACGAAGAACGACTTTTTGAGCGCGCCCGGCGTGATCCTGGCCAACTTCTCGGCCAGATCGACCATCGGCACCGTCGGATAGAGCGTCGAGACGTGTCCGAGCCGCCTGACCTGCGCGGTGACGGCCTCGTTTACGTCCTCATCGGCGTGACCGACGGACACGGTCAGGATGCCCCCGAACGCGTCGAGGTACTCGCGACCGTCGACATCGCGCACGCGCAAGCCCTCCCCCTCGGCGAGCACGACCGGCTCCTCGTAGTAGTTCGACACCGAGGGGAAGAGGTACTCGGCGTGACGGTCCCTTACGCTCTTACTGTCCATAATGTGCCTTCTTCGCGCCTCGCGAGGCTCGGCGATAGGTCAGCGCAAAAGCTCTCCCGAGCGCGCCCGCCTTATGAACTGGCCGCCGCCCTTCGTCTCGAGGGACCCGCCGCTTACGACGACGCGCCCGCGGGAGAGCACGGTCTCGGGCATCCCCGTCACCTCGATCCCCTCGTAGGTCGAGTAATCAACCTTCATATGGTGGGTGGCTTCGTTGTCCACGCTGATGGTCTCTCGGCGCTCGGGATCGAAGACCACGATGTCGGCGTCGGAGCCGACCGCGATCGTCCCCTTCTTGGGGAAAAGCCCGAACGCCTTCGCGGCCGCGGTCGAGGTGAGCTCGACGAAGCGATTCAGCGAGATCCGCCCCGCGGCCACCCCACCCGTGTAGACGAGGCTCATCCGGTTTTCGACGCCCGGGGCGCCGTTCGGGATCTGGGTAAATGAGTCGAGGCCGAGCTCCTTCTGATCCTTGAAGCAAAACGGGCAGTGGTCGGTGGCGATCGTCTCGAGATCGCGAAACGCGAGGCCCTGCCAAAGCACGTCTTGGTTCCACTTTTCGCGAAGCGGCGGCGTCATGACCCACTTGGAGCCCTCGAAGCCCTCCTTCTCGTAGGCGCTCTGGTCGAGGAACAGATACTGCGGGCAGGTCTCGGCGATGACGTCCACGCCGCGGGCGCGCGCCCGCTTGACCTCATCGAGGGCGTCGGAGCAGGACAGGTGCACGATGTAAAGCGGCACTCCCGCAACTTCGGCGATGGCGATGGCACGGTGCACCCCCTCGGCCTCGAGGCGCGTGGGCCGGGTGTGGGCGTGCCACTTGGGCGCCACTTTGCCGTCCTTTACCGCCTCCTTGATGATCTCGTCGATGACCAGGCCGTTTTCGGCGTGCATGCTGATCCGCGTGCCGTTATCGCCGGCCTGCCGGAACGTCCGGTACAGCGTGCCGTCATCGACGTAAAACACGCCGGGGTAGGCCATAAACAGCTTGTAAGACGTCACCCCGGCCCCGGCGAGCCGCTCCATCTCCGGCAGCCGCTCCTCCGGCATGTCCGTTAGGATCATGTGAAAGCCGTAGTCGATGGTCGCCTTGCCCTCGGCCTTTTCGTGCCAGGTGTCTAGGCCCTTGAGCGCCGACTCGCCCTTCTTCTGAATCGCGAAGTCGATGAGCGTCGTGGTCCCGCCGAACGCCGCCGCCACGGTCCCGCTGTCGAAGTCGTCGGCGCTGAACGTCCCCCCGAACGGCATTTCGAGGTGCGTGTGAGGGTCGATGCCGCCCGGAAACACGAGTTTGCCGCTCGCGTCGATGGTCCGGTCCGCCCCGACGTCGAGGCTCGCGCCGATCTGCCGAATGACCCCGTCCTCGATGAAAATGTCGCCGTAGTAGTCATCGACGGCCGTGACGATACGGCCCCCTCGGATCAATACGCTCATCGTGGCCTCCTTGCCGCGCTTGGGATCCGCAAGCCGGGCTTGCGAGCGTCAGGGGAGCTGCTTGACCATGTCTTCGTAGGTGTCCGGCCGCCGATCCCGGAAAAACTGCCAGGTTTGCCTCACCTCTTCGATCATGTCGAGGTCGAGCTCGGCGGCGATGATTTCGTCCCCGTCACGGGACCCTTCGGCGAGGAATTGTCCCCGAGGATCGCAAAAGTAGCTCTGTCCGTAAAACTCGCCGATGTTCCACGGCGCCTCGGTCCCCACCCGGTTGATCGCTCCCATGAAGTAGCCGTTCGCGACGGCGTGCGCGGGCTGCTCGAGTTTCCACAGGTATTCGGAAAGCCCGGCCACGGTGGCCGACGGGTTGAACACGATCTCCGCGCCGTTTAGGCCGAGCAGGCGCGCGCCCTCGGGGAAGTGGCGGTCGTAGCAGATGTACACGCCGATGCGCGCGTAGCGGGTCTCGAACGTCGGGTACCCGAGGTTGCCGGGCTTGAAGAAAAACTTCTCCCAAAACCCATTGGTCTGGGGGATGTGCTGCTTGCGGTACTTGCCGAGGTAGGTGCCATCGGCGTCTACGACGGCGGCGGTGTTGTAATACACGCCGGCCATCTCTCGCTCGTAGACCGGGATCACCATGACCATCTGGTGCTTCTTGGCGAGCTCGGCGAGGCGATGCACAGTCGGGCCGGGGACCGGCTCGGCCGCCGCGTACCACCTTTTGTCCTGGCTCGGACAGAAGTAGGGCCCGTTGAAGATCTCTTGGAGGCAGAGGATCTGCACGCCGTTTTTGCCCGCCTCCTCGATGAGGGGCAGGTGCTTTTCGAGCATGGCGCTTTGGATGTCCTCGACGGGCACGCCTTCGTCGTTTATCGGATTGCGGCACTGGATGAGGCCGCCGGTGACCTTCCGGGTCATGAGGAACCTCCCGCCGGCCCGGGCCGGCGCGAAAGAGCTTAGAACCAGCGCGTGATGGTGACCTTGCGGTCGGTGAAAAAGTGGATGGCGTCCTGCCCGTGCGCCTTCGTGTCGCCGAAGAAGCTGTTTTTGGACCCGCCGAACGGGAAAAACGCCATGGGCGCGGCCACGCCGATGTTGATGCCCAGCATGGCCGGATCCGCCCGGTAGCGGAACGTGCGCGCCGCCTTGCCGCTCTGGGTGAATAGGCTCGCGGCGTTGCCGTA
>SLNH01000176.1 GCA_007133195.1 Nannocystineae bacterium
AGCTGGCCTTCGTTCATGATCATCACATTCGAGCTGTGCGTGCTGCTCGCCGGCCTCACGGCGGGGATCGGGATGCTCGTGGCAAACCGGCTGCCTCGCCCACATCATCCGCTGTTCGACGTGCGCGAGTTCGCCGAGCGGGCCAACACCGATCGCTACTTTCTGTGGGTGGAGGCGGCCGATCCCCGCTTCGAGGCCGAAGAGGTGCGCGCGCTGTTTCGCGAGCTGGACGCGGAGGGGGTCTACGATGTCCCGGCCTAGCGCGCGAGCGGCCGCGGCGGCGCTGGCGGTGTGGGCGGCGCCTTTCGCGTCGTGCAAGCAGATCGACCTCAGCGACCAGCCCCGAGAGGAGACGCTCCAGCCGAGCCGCTACTTCGAGGACGGGCAGTCGGCGCGTACGCCCGTGCCCGGTACGGTGCCGAGGGGGGCGCTCAGGCTCGACGAGCACCTCTACGACGGGGTGGTGGCCGGCGAGCCGGCGGAGACGTTTCCGTTCGAGATCGAGCGGAGCGACCTGGACCGCGGGCGCGAGCGTTACGAGGCGCTGTGCGCGCCGTGTCACGGATATGTCGGTGAGGGCGACGGCATGGTCGTCCAGCGCGGCTTCCCGCGCCCGCCGAGCCTGCTCGGCACCGAGGTCCGCGCGCTCAGGCCAGGCGATATCTACGTGACGATCGCGCGCGGCGCCGGGGCGATGCCGAGCTACTCGACGCAGACCGAGCCCGAGGACAGGTGGCGGATCGTCGCCTACGTCGAGGCCTTGCAGCGCAGCCAGTTCGCCGGCGAGCAGGACGTACCCGAGGAAGTTTGGGCGCGGCTCGTGCGAGGAGACGATGCCGAAGAGTGAGCGTTTGGGAAGCCGCGTAACCCAGCTGGCCTGGGCGCTCCTCGCCGTCGGCGTGGGCGCCGGCGCTGTCTGCCTGATCGGGGGCATCGGCCGCGCCGGCGCGCTCGAGCGGGCGTATCTGCAAGCCGTCACCTACTTTCTCGGCCTGTCGCTCGGCTCGCTGTCCCTGCTCATGGTGGCGCACCTCGTGCGAGGCGCCTGGGGCGAGCTGTGCCGGCGCGTGTGGGAGGCGGCGGCCGCGCTCAGCCCGCTGTTTGTCATTTTATTGGCCCCGGTGTTCGTGGACCTGTCCACGATCTATCCGTGGGCGGATCCGGCGGCGGTGAACGAGATGGAGCCGCGGTTCGCCGCAAAGGTCGAGGAGAAGGAGGGCTACTTCGCGAGCTGGTTTTTCTGGCTTCGCGCCGCCGGCGTGCTCGCCGCGGTCACCGCGCTGTCCTGGCTTCTCGTCAGGTGGTCCACGCTCGAGGATCGAAGCCGAGAGCTTACCTGGCAGCGGCGGATGCGCGTGCTCTCGGGCCCCGGCCTGTTCGTCTTGACGGTGGTGCTCACCTTCGCCGCCACAGACTGGTGGAAGTCTTTGGATCCCGCCTGGTACTCGACCATGTACCCGGTCCTGTTCCTCGTGGGCTTCGCCGTCGGGGCCCTGGCGCTCGCGATCTTGGTGGTGGTGTTGCTCGGGCGGAAGGAGATGCCCCTGGCCCACTATCTGACGCCGCTCCGCTACGGCCACCTGGGCACCATGCTGCTCGCGCTGCTCATGCTGTGGCTGTACGTGAACTTTGGCCAGTATTTGATCACGTGGTCCGGAGATCTGCCCGACAAGATCCAATGGTTTATCCCGAGGGCGCGGACCTCGTGGAAATGGGTGGCGGCGGCGCTTTTGCTCCTTCACTTCGCCGTGCCCTTCCTCATCTTATTACCCAAGGCCAATCGCAGAAATCCCGGGCTCCTGGCCGCCCTGGCGATCGGGGTCCTGCTCCTTCGTGCCGTGGACCTCCATTGGCTGCTCGCCCCCTCGTTTCACCCGGAGGGGGCGTCGCTTCACTGGCTCGATATCGCCGCCTTCGTGGCCGTGGGTGGGCTGTGGGCGGCGCTGTTCGTGTGGAGGCTGTCGGCGTATCCGGTGTTGCCGCGCGTTAGGTACGTCCTCGAAGAGAGAGAGCCATGACGGACGGCGAACAGCAGAGGCAGGTCGAGCCCAGCCGGTTTCCGCTTCGACCCGTGCTCATCTTCGGGATCGGCGTCGTCGTGTCGATCGGCATCGTCTACGTGATTTCTGCGCTCATGATGACCGCGGCCGGGGAGCCCGACGAGGAGGTCCGCAGCGAAGGGACGCCGTGGATGATGGAGGATCCCGCCGATGTGCCCACGGATCCGGAGGATTGGCCCCCTCCGCTCCAGCCTGATCCCGAGACTGACTACGAGGTGATGCGGGCCAGGCAGCTCGACCGCCTCGAGAGCTACGGGTGGGTGGATCGCGAGCGCGAGATCGCCCACATCCCGATCGACGACGCCATGGACCTCGTCCTGCAAGACGAGCCCATCGCTCGAGACGGCGCCGCGGGGGGCGGCGCTTCGGAGGACTGATGCTTCCTGAGCAAGCCTCGACGGTGGCGGCGGACATCGACAACCTTTACTTTTATTTGATCGCGTTCAGCGTCGTGGCGACGGCGCTGATCGTCGCGCTCATCATCGCCTTTGCGATCCGCTATCGCCGGCGCGAGGGCGCGGAGCCGGCGCATCGCGACCGAGAAAACTGGAAGCTCGAGGCGACGTGGATCGTCGTCCCGTTCATCCTCATCATTATCGCGTTCGCGTGGGGCGCGAACCTGTTCGTGGAGGTTTCGGTCGCCCCGGACGACGCGGAGGAGATCCACGTCGTCGGAAAACAGTGGATGTGGCACGTGCGGCACCCCAACGGCCGGCGCGAGATCAACGAGCTCCACGTGCCCACGGATCGTCCGATTCGGCTGACTCTGTCGTCGGAGGACGTTGTCCACAGCTTTTACGTCCCGGCGTTTCGAGTCAAGCAAGACGCGGTGCCGGGCCGATTTACCTCGATGTGGTTCGAAGCCACGGAGCCCGGCGAGTATCACCTGTTTTGCGCCGAGTACTGCGGCACCGATCACTCGCGGATGATCGGGCGCGTGGTGGCGCTCGCGCCGTCGGAATACGAGCGGTGGGTCGAGGCCGCCGATGACCCGCTCGTCTCCGCCGGTGAGGAGCTCTTTCACGACATGCGGTGCGCCGATTGCCACACGGGCGAGCCCGACGCGACCGGGCCCGATCTGTTTAGTCGGTACGGCACGGCGGTCGCCGTCGAGGGCGAAGACGAGCTTGTGCGTTTCGATCGGGAACATCTTCGCCGAGCGCTCCTTGACCCGGGGGCGCGCGTCGCCGAGGGCTATCCGGCGGTGATGCCGACCTTCCGGGGCCGCCTATCCGATCGGGAAATCCTCAAGCTCGCGGCGTTTGTCGAAGCGCGCGCGGAGGACGAGTGATGGACGATACGCGCGAGACGGATCCCGCAGAGGGGGACGCAGGGCCGAACTACCTGCGCGCCGGATACTCCATTCGATCGTGGCTGCTCACGACAGATCACAAGCGCATCGCGATCCTATACCTCGTCAGCCTCACCGTGATGTTCTTGGTGGGCGGCGCGGCGGCCGTGCTTCTGCGACTCGAGCTCATCTCCAGTGAAGCGAGTCTCGTGTCCGGGGACGGCTACAACAAGCTGTTCACGCTCCACGGCGTGATCATGATCTTCTTTTTCCTGGTGCCGTCCATCCCGGCGGTGTTCGGGAACTTTTTGATTCCAATGATGGTCGGTGCGCGCGACATGGCGTTCCCGCGCATCAATCTCGCGAGCTGGTACCTGTACATGACGGGCGCGATTCTCGGGATCGCGATCATCGTGGGTGGCGGGGTCGATACTGGGTGGACGTTCTATACCCCGTACAGCAGTACGTACGCGAACACGCACGTGATTCTCGCGGTCGCGGGTGTGTTCATCGCGGGCTTTTCTTCGATCTTTACGGGCCTCAATATCGTGGCCACGGTGTACGCGATGAGGGCGCCCGGGCTCGGCTGGGGGCGGCTTCCGCTGTTCGTGTGGTCCCTCCTCGCCACGAGCCTGATCATCTTGCTCGCGACGCCGGTTTTGGCGATCACGCTCGCGCTGGTCGCGGTGGAGCGCGCCACGGGAATCGGGATCTTCGATCCCGGCCTGGGCGGGGATCCGGTGCTGTTTCAACACCTGTTTTGGTTTTACTCGCACCCGGCCGTCTACATCATGATCCTGCCGAGCCTGGGCGTCGTCTCGGAGATCGTGGCGTGCTTCGCGCGAAAGCGCATCTACGGCTATCCGTTCATGGCGGGCGCGAGCATCGCGATCGCGATTCTCGGCTTCTTCGTGTGGGGCCACCACATGTTCGTGAGCGGGCAGTCGGTGTACGCGGGGATCGTGTTTTCGTTTTTGAGCTTTCTCGTCGCCGTGCCCTCGGCCGTGAAGGTGTTCAATTGGATTGCGACGCTCCATCGCGGGCAGATCAGTTTCGAGACCCCGATGCTCTACGCGTTCGGTTTCATCGGGCTGTTCGTGGTCGGCGGGCTAACCGGCCTGTTTACCGCGACCATCGCCGTGAACGTTCACATCCACGATACCTACTTCGTGGTGGCCCACTTTCATTACATCATGGTGGGCGGCGCGCTCATGGGTTATCTGGGCGCTCTGCATTTTTGGTGGCCCAAGATCATGGGGCGGCTTTACCCCGAGCGGCTGGCTCGGTGGTCGGCGATTTTCGTGTTTTTGGGCTTTAATCTGACGTTTTTTCCGCAGTTTTTGCTCGGCTACCAGGGCATGCCGCGCCGCTATCACGTCTACCCGCAGGAATTCGAGCTTTTGAATGTGTTTTCCTCCGGGGGCGCGATCTTCCTCGGCCTCGGCTACCTGCTGCCCGCGATTTACCTCACCTGGTCGCTCAAGTACGGGCGGGCGGCCGGGCCCAATCCGTGGGGCGCGACCGGGCTGGAGTGGACGACGGCGTCGCCGCCGCCCTCGGAGAATTTCGCGCGCACCCCGCGCGTGACGGAGCCCGTGTACAACTACACCGGCGAGCGGCAGTCATGAGCCACGGACACAAGGGCGTCGCGCCGGCGCATCAATTCGAGAGCGTCGAGCAGCAGCAGCGTGTCGCGCGGTTCGGGATGTGGATGTTCCTCATCTCGGAGACGATGATTTTCGGCGCGCTGTTCACCGGGTATGCGGTGTACTGGACGCTGTATCCCGAGGCGTTCCAGGAAGCGGCGCAATTTTTGGACGTTACGTATGGCACCGTGATGACGGTGGTGTTGCTCGTGAGCAGCACCACGGTCGCGCTGGCGATTACGGCGCTCGAGGGCGACCGCCGGCGGCTCGCGGCGGGGCTTTTCGGCGTGACCATCGCGCTCGGGCTCGTGTTCTTCGTGCTGAAGATCATCGAGTACGCCGAAAAGATCGGGGATGGTCTTTTGCCCACGCGCGGGTTCGAGTACCCGGGGGCGGAGTCGGCGGATCAGGCCCAGGTGTTCTTTTCGTGGTACTTCGTGATCACGGGCACGCACGCCGTGCACCTCATCGTCGGGCTGGCGGCCATCGGGTTCGTGATTTGGCCAATCCTCCGGGGGACGTACCACGCGAAATATTTTTCCCCGGTGGAAGGGACGGGGCTTTATTGGCACCTCGTCGATGTGATTTGGATCTTCGTGTTTCCGCTCCTTTATCTCATGGGGCGCGCGGGGGGAATGGGATGAGTGGTCCGCGGGAGGGCTTCGTCAGCGCCTTCGTCGTGCTCGCGCTGTTACTCGTACTCACGGTGCTGACGGTGGTGGCGGCGTACGCGCCGATCGGCGTGTTTCACGTCCCGGTGGCGCTCGCGCTCGCGGGCCTAAAGTCGATCTTGGTGGTGCTTTACTACATGCACATGCGCCACGGACGGAGCAGCGACTGGGTCGTGATCGGCACGGGCTTGCTCCTGCTCGCGGTGCTCATCGGCATGATTTTGAGCGATGTGGTGACGCGCGGCTGGAGCGGCTAGGGCCCGCGAGCGGCGGCCCGCGGCGGCCTAAAGGCTGCGCAGGTATGCGAGGATCGCCTGGGCGTCGTCTTCGGTGAAGCCGTACCGAGGCATGGGCGGCCTCGGTGTGGTGCCGCGTTGGGTGATGCCGCGGGTGAGTAGCCGGATGAACTCCTCGTCGGTGTAACCCGGTAGCCCCGCGATCGCGGGCGCGCGAAATCCCCACCGTGGCGCGAAGGGGGGCGCGGCGACGGGCATGGCCGCGCCCTGGAGGAGCTCGGTGTCGATGAGGGCGCCGTCGGGATCGCGGGGCGTGTGACACTCGTGGCACATCGCGACCTGGTGGACCAGGTACTCGCCGTGCTCGCGCTCCTCCTGTAGGGCGGCGCTCGTCTCAGCTGACGCCAGCGAGCCTCCAGCCGCGGGCGCGGCGCCGAAGGCGCTCGCGGCGGGCGCGGGCCCGATGTGGGCGAACATCGCGAGGGGGACCAGGGTTAGGGCGATCTGCATGGCACCCGGAGCGCCAGCAAATCGCGCACCAAGAGGAGGCTCGCGGGAGTCGACCTCGCCAGGCGCTCGCGCGAGCGCGACCTCGACTTTTGCGGTCTCGCCGGCCTCGATGTCCACCGGCACGTCGGTGGACGAATATCCGGACCGCTCGAGGCGGACGCTGTCGCGTCCCGGGTGGAGCTCGGCCAGCTCGGCCTCGCCGCTGTCGTCGGTCGTGACCCGCTTGTCTTGCCGCTCGTCTTGCGGCCCGTCTTGCAGCCCGTCTTGCGGGTCGACGTAAACGGTGACGCCGCCGACTGGGGCTCGCGACTCCTCGTCCACGGCCCGGATCCGCAGGATCCCACGCACCTCGCTCGCGTCAGGTGGGCGGATTTGGGGTGCATCGAGCGTGCGCCCGCCCGCGGGCGCCAACTCTGGGCTGTCGCCGAGCGCCGCGAGCACGAGCGCGGTCGCAACAGCCACCCGGCCGGGACGCCGGGGCGCGCCGCCCGCGGCGACGCGCGACCCGTTGGCTGGCGCCGGCCCGCTGTCTGTTTTGGTTCGATGGTTTTTTCGTTCGCCCTGCATAGCCTACAGCGATGACTCCGCCGGGACTCGTGTCCCTACTCGCGATGCTCGCGAGAGACTTGCTTCCGTCCGAGGCGCTTCGGTTCGCGCGACAACACCGCGCGCTGCGCGAGGCGGATGCGGGCGGTCATGGCGCGCAAAGCCACGCGAGCGGCAGCGGCGCGCTCGCCGCATACGCCGTCGTGATCGTCGGGGCCCCGCGCCGCAAAGCGACCGCGGGGCGCCCCCTTCATTGAGTGGAATCAGGCGGGAGGCGAGGTTTTGGGCGCGATCGCGACCCGCGTGATCGCCGGCGAGGCGTCCTGGCGCCGGTAAAGGCGGGGGACGCTAAGCTCGGCGACGTCCGGCGCCGCGCGCACCAGGGCCGGGGCCGAGGCGAGCCGCTCATGCCACGAGCGGCACAGCTGACAGGGATCGCGGTCGAGCGCGACGCGGCGTAGCCCGTCGGCGTCGTAGGCGCGCGGTTGCTCCCCCGCGCGATTGCGGTCGAATGTGTCTTCTTCGCTCCTACCGCTCTCTGGTTCGCCGAGGGGTCCGCCCGTTGGCTCTGCGGTCGCCTCGCCGGGCGGGGCGCCTTCGACGCCGTGGGTGGCGTAAACCTCATGCAGCTCGGCGGTGCGATGCTCGAGCGCCGAGAGCTCCGCCGCCAAAAACGCCACGGCCCCGGCGATCGCGACCCCGCGCAGCGCGGGAGACGCGCGGCGGGAGCCGCGCCGTTTGCCGGCGAGGGGCGTCACAGCCCAAACGCATTGCACGGGGCCCCCAGCTTGTCAACGCGGCCACCTCGTGACGAACCGGTCGAGCGAGCCGGCGTCGGTGGGCCGGCGATTGCGCGCGGCATTCGCGGTCGCCTAACCTGAGCGCTCGCCGCGGCCGACTCCGCGGAAAGCGTCGCGATGGACATCTTTTACGACGTCACGGTGTTTCTGGTCGCCGCGATCATCGCGGTCCTCGTGTTTCGCGCGCTCGGCCTCGGCTCGACCCTGGGTTATCTCGCGGCGGGGGTCGTCATCGGGCCGAGCGTGCTCGGCGTCTTCGACGACGTGGAAAGGATCCTGAACTTTTCGAAGATCGGGGTGATCCTGCTTTTGTTCCTCGTGGGCCTCGAGCTCGCGCCGAAAAAGCTCATCGCGCTGCGGCGCCGGATTTTTGGCTTGGGTTCGGTGCAAGTGCTCGCTTGCGCCGTGCCCATCGGCGCGGTGGCGCACCTTTTTGGGCTCGACTCGTCGGCGTCGCTGCTCGTCGCCCTCGGCCTGGCGTTTTCGTCCACGGCGTTCGCGGTGCAGGCGCTCGGCGAGCGGAACGAGCTCGGATCGGGGCACGGCCAGGCCGCTTACGCGATCCTGCTGTTCAAATACTTGGCGATCTTGCCGCTCATGGCCGCCGTGCCGCTGCTTGCCGACGGCGTCCAGGACCCCGCCGATCTCGCCGTGGGCGCCGTGCGCACGGTGTTCGTGCTCACCGCCGTCGTGGTCGGCGGCCACTTCCTCCTCCGGCCGGTGTTTCGGATCGTCTCGACGCGGGGCGCGACCGAGACGTTCACCGCGACCGCGCTCCTCGTGGTTTTGGGCGCCAGCCTCATCGTCGATGCGGCCGGCCTGGACATGGCGCTAGGCGCCTTCCTCGCGGGGGTGCTCTTGGCCGACTCGGAATACCGCCACGAGATTCAGGCGAGCATCGAACCGTTCAAGGGGCTCCTTCTCGGCTTGTTTTTCACCGCGGTGGGGATGTCGGCCGACCTGAGTCTCCTCGTGGATGTGCCGGGGATGATCCTCGGGCTCACGCTCGGTCTCGTGGTGCTAAAGCTCGCCGTGACCTACGGCGTGGGCAGGCTGTGGGGCTTCGATCGCGCCGCGTCGAGCAGGCTGGCCGCGGCGCTCCCACAGGGCGGTGAGCTCGCGTTCGTGTTGTTCACGCTGGCGATCACCTACGGGGTCATGGAGCAAAGGGCGGCCGACGTCGTGGTGGCGATCGTGACGCTGTCGATGGCGGCGACGCCGATTTTGAACGCCCTGAACGAGCGATTCTTCGTGCCCAAGGCCGCTCGAGACGAGGAGGCGCCCGCCTACGACGAGGTCCCGCAGGATGAGTCGCCCAAGGTCGTGATCGCCGGCTTTGGGCGCTTTGGCCAGATTCTCGGCCGGCTTTTGCACAGCGCGCGCATTCGCTTCACGGCGCTGGAGCGAAATCCGGTGCAGGTGGACTTCGTGCGCCGCTACGGCCACGAGGTGTTTTACGGCGACGCCAGCAAGCTGGAGATCTTGCGCGCCGCGAAGCTCGGGGAGGCGCACGCGCTCATGCTCGCCGTCGACGACACCGAGACCTCGGTGCGCATCGCGGAGGCCGCGCGACGGCATTACCCCGGCGTCCCGATCTTCGCCGTGGCTCGCCACCGACAGCACGCGTGGCGCCTCATGGATGTCGGCGTCGACGGGGTCGTCCGCGAGGCGCTCGCGACCACGACCGAGGTCGCGGAGAAGCTGCTCGGCTCTCTCGGGTGGGAGGAGGCGGAGGCGAAAGAGGCGGCGCGCCAATTTCGCGATCACGACGAGCGGGTGATGGCCGAGCAGTACGCGGTGTTCGAGGCCAGGCGGCGGCTCGAGCCGACCGCCGAGCAGCTCGCCCACGAGCTCGAGAATTTGTTCGAGAGCGACACCGAGGAGCCGATCGACACCGAGCA
>SLNH01000080.1 GCA_007133195.1 Nannocystineae bacterium
CCGCGCGGGCGGGCGGGCGCTGGCCTCCGGCCTTAGCGGGGAGCGCTCCGCCTAGGACGCAGCCGCCGCCGCGGCCGCGCCCGGGCAGGGGGGGGACGATGCGGCCGTCAGGCGATGGTGACGTCGTCGCACAGGTAGACGTCTTGAATCGCGTTAAGCAGCTTGATGCCCTCGGACAGCTCGCGCTGGAACGCCTTGCGCCCGCTGATGAGGCCCGCGCCCCCGGCGCGCTTGTTGATCACCGCGGTTTTGATCGCATCGCTGAGATCGGTTTCGCCCGCCGACGCGCCGCCGCTGTTGATCATGCCGATGCGGCCCATGTAGCAGTTGGCGACCTGAAAGCGCGTGAGATCGATCGGGTTATCGCTCGTGAGCTCGCTGTAGACCTTCTTGTGGGTCTTGCCGAACCCCTTGAGCTTCGGATCGTTGTAGCCGCCGTTGTGGGTCGGCGCCTTCTGCTTGATGAGATCGGCGCGCACGGTGACGCCCAGGTGGTTGGCCTGGCCGGTGAAGTCGGCGGCGGTGGAATGATCGCCCTTTTCGGTTTTGAACGCGTCGTTCCTGACGTAGCACCACAGCACGGTGAACATCCCGAGCTCGTGCGCCTCCTGGAACATCTCGGCGATCTCCTGGAGCTGCCGCCGCGACTCGGGCGAGCCCCAGTAGATCGTGGCGCCGACGCCCGCGGCGCCCAGGTCGAACGCCTGCTTGACGGTCCCGAACGGGACCTGGTCGAACGTGTTCGGATAGGAGAACAGCTCGTTGTGGTTGAGCTTGCAAATGAACGGGATGCGATGGGCCCATTTTCTGGCCACCGCCGCGAGGCCGCCGAATGTCGAGGCGACGGCGTTACAGCCGCCCTCGTAGCCGAGCTTGACGATGGTCTCGGGGTCGAACATCGCCGGGTAGGGCGCGAACGAGGCGGCCGCCGAGTGCTCGATGCCCTGGTCCACCGGCAAGATGGACAGGTAACCCGTGCCTCCGAGCCGGCCGTGATCGAACACCCTGCGCAGGTTGTTCAAGACCGAGACCGGGCGGTCGGTGCTGACGAGGACGTCGTCCAAAAAGCTGGGGCTGGGTAGGTGGAGTAGGTCTTTCGAAATGGTCTTGCAGCGGTGCTCGAGAAGGCTCGAGGCGTCGTCGCCGAGGACTTCCTGGATCTGGCCGAGGGTCATCGTCATCGGGCGTGTCTCCTTCGGGTTTCAGGATCGGATGCCGGGAGGCGGATTCCCGCCGCACCAGCCAAGCGGCTCGAAAACGCGAACGCGCAGGACGGAACCCATGGTCGTCCGCGCCTTACGAGAGGGCGGCCGACGACCGGCTCCTCCGAGTCCGCGCGCTCGTTTCCTTCGATCATCGCGTCTCACGGTGACGCGTCGTTCACGCGCCCTTGTTTAGTGCGCCTGGCCGCGCGGTGCAAGGCGCAAACGGGTCGGAGCGCCGGTTTTCCCCGCGGCGCTCGGAGGCTCTCGGCGCCGCGCCGGCGCCCGGATCGATGATATGGATGGGCTGTGGGCGAAACGGCAGCGAAACCTGGCCGGTTCGGCGGAACACTTGGACTGGCGCGCGCGTTGCACAAGGGGGTGACCTGATTGGGCGCGAGCTCTAGCCGCATCTTTTCGCCGAGTTGGGTGATCGCGAGCTTTCTCATGATCAGCGGAGGCCTCGCGCTCGCGTTCGCGGGCGCGCTGGCCGCCGGGTTCCGCTCGGAAGAAGCGGCCTACGGCGCCTTCGCGGTGGGCTCGGCGGTCGGGGGATTTACCGCGGGCCGCTGCTCGGCGCACCGGAGCCTGTTCGAACCGGCGATCGCCGGCGCGCTGGTCGTGCTGGTCGTGCTGGCGTTCGCGCGCGCCACCGCCGTGGGTGAGCTCGCGATCGACATGTTTCGCGACACGGTCACGGATATGAGCCTGCGCCTCGGTGGGATCGGCTTCGCCGGCGGGCTGTTGGGAGCCCTCGTCGGCGAGTTCGTCACGCGCGGGCCGCCGCCGGCCGGCGCCCTGCGCTGGGTGTGGACGTCGGTGCTCGTGACGACGGGCGCGCTCGTGGTGGCGCTCACCGCGGCCGGCGCCGTGTTGGTCGACGAGGCCGCGGAGGCGGCGATCGCGCAGTTTTTCCAGGGCGATCTGGGCCGGGCGCCGCTCATCGAGGAGGCTCGCCTGGTGATGGCCGGGGGGCTCGCCGCGGCGACGGCCGCGTTCGCGGGCGGCATGGTCACGCAAATGGCGGCGCCGAGGCGGCTTTTGTTGCCCGCCGCGAGCGGCGCGGTCGTCGTCGTGGCGGGCCTCGTGCTCGCCCCGGCGGCCGTCTACGGCGAGCCCTTCGAGCTCGCCGGCCCTGCGGCGCTCGCCGGCGCGACGGCGGGCGCGCTCGCCTGGTTCGGCGCGCTGCTCGGCCGAGTCATAGGCTAGTCGCAGCATGACGCCCTGATGCGAGGCACGACGGGATTCGCAGTCGGGCGCTCGGCTCCGGCGGTCCGCGCCGGCACGGGACACCGGCGCCCCGTGGTATGTAGCTGCCGATGCCCGCCCGCGCGGCAGAGCTCCGGCACGCGCTCGTCGCCTACGCCGCGGCGCTTTTGGCCACGGTGGCCCTCGTGCAGGGCGCCGGCGGCATCCCCTTCGTCGGCGATCACGTCGCCGCGGCGGTCGCCGTGGTGTTCCTCTATATCCCCGCGGCCTACGCGTGGCGGCGAAACGAGGATCTGAGCCACTACGGATTCCGCCTCGCGCCGCTCCGCCGCGGGCTCGCGCTCGGCCTCGGAATTCCACTGCTCGTGCTTCCGGTTTTCGGCCTCGGGTTCGTCGCATTTTACGAGCTCGCCTGCCAAAGCGACGGCTACGGCGTCATCGGGGCGCTCGCGGTGCCGGGCATGTGCGGGGCCTACGACGGATGGGACAGCGCCGAGCCCCCGCCGCTTTCCCTGTCCCTCCTCGAGCTTTTGTTCGTTCAGCTCGTGGTGGTGGCGATCCCCGAGGAACTCTTCTTTCGCGGGTTCATTCACGAAAAGCTCGAGCGGGCGATTCCGCCCAAGCGACGCGTGTTCGGCGGCGGGATCGGCTGGGCGCTCGTCATCTCGTCTGCGCTGTTCGCCGTCGTTCACCTCGCCACGGGTTTGGATCCGCGCCGGCTAGCGGTATTTTTCCCGGCGCTTTTGTTCGCCTGGATGCGCTCGGCCACTGGGTCCATCACGGCGGGGGCGATCGCCCACGCTCTGTCCAACGTGTCACTTCATGTTCTCGAGCAGAGTTACTTCTAAGCGGCGCCGCGCCGCGCCGTCTCCGACCCGCGGGCCCGGGCCCGTTCCGGGCGATCCGAGCGCGGGCGGCGCGAAGCCGCCCCCAACGCCGGTGGCGGATGCGCGCGACGGCGCGCGCGGGGCGGCGTTTTTCGACATGGATCGCACCCTTTTGCGCGTGGATTCGGGGATGGCGTGGATGCGGTTTTTGCGGCGGCGCGGCGAGGCTTCGCGGCGCAAGATGGCCAAGGCGGCCTATTGGAGCGCGCTTTACGAGCTCGCGATCCTCGACATGGAAGGTCTCGCCGATCGCCTCGCCGGGGAGTTGGCGGGGCGCTCCGAGCTCGAGATGATCGAAAAGTGTCGCGCGTTTTACCGGGCCGAGATCGCGCACGCGGTGAGCCCGGCCGCGCTGCGCGCGATCCGGGTCCACCGAGCGCGCGGCGAGCTCGTCGCCCTGCTCACCGGCTCGACCCAATACGTCGCCGACGCCGTGGCCGACGCGGTGGGGCTGGGCCACGCGCTGAGCTCGCGGGTCGAGGTGGCGGCCGGCCAGTTTACGGGCCGGATGACGCACTACGGTTTCGGCACGCACAAGGTGGCGCTCGCGGAGGCGTTTTCGCGCGAGCACGGCGTCGATCTCGGCGCGTCGTGGTTTTACTCCGACAGCTTCAACGACCTGCCCATGCTCGAGCGCGTGGGTCGCGCGGTGGCCGTCAACCCCGACGCGCGGCTGCGCCGGCATGCGCGACGACGGAGCTGGCCGATCGCGCTATGGAGGTGACCGTGGAGTCCGAAAATTTAGCCCTTCCATCGTTCGACGTCGCGCGCCTCCCAGCGGTGCAAAGGCTCATCGATCTCGCCCTTGACGAGGATCTCGGTCGCGGCGACGTGACCACCGAGAGCGTCGCGCCCGGCCCGGGATCCGCGCTTTTCGCCGCCATCGTCGCCCGCGAGCCGCTCGTTCCGTTCGGCCTCGGCGTCGCCGCGGCGGTGTTTTCGCGGGTCGATCCCGCGGCGTCGTGCCGTCCGCTCGTCTCCGAGGGGGCGCGGATCGCGGCCGGGTCGCGGGTGATGGAGGTCACGGGGCCCGCGAGCGGGATCCTGAGGGCCGAGCGGACGGCGCTGAACTTCGTCCAGCGCCTGTCGGGTGTCGCCACCCTGTCGCGTCGATTCGCCGACGCCGCGGACGGCAAAACCCGCGTGGTCGATACGCGCAAGACGACGCCCGGGTTTCGCGCGCTGGAAAAGGCGGCCGTGGCCGCGGGAGGATGTCACAATCACCGGAGCGACCTCGGAGCCGGCGTGCTGATCAAGGATAACCACATCGCGGCCTGTGATTCGTTGGGCAGCGCCGTCCGGCGTGCCGCCGCCCGCGCTCCCCACGGCCTGCGCATCGAAGTGGAGGTGGATTCGCTCTCGCAGCTGACCGAGGCGCTGGGCGCCGGTGCGGACGCGGTGCTCCTCGACAACATGTCGCCAGACGAGGTCGCCGAAGCGGTGCTGCGCGCCCGCGAGCGCGGGGCGTTCGTCGAGGTCTCGGGGGGCGTTACCATCGAGCGGATCGCCGCCTACGCCGAGGCCGGCGCCGACGCGATTTCGGTCGGGGCGCTCACCCACTCGGCCCCGGCCGTGGATTTGGCTCTGGATGCAGACCTATGACGTGGCTGGGACAGCGAATCGAGAGGCGGGGGCGCGTTTCGTCCACGAATGACGAGGCCGGGCTTTTGGCTCGCGCCGGGGCGCCCCACGGCACCGTGGTGGTGGCCGACGAGCAGACGGCGGGCCGAGGGCGTTACGGTCGCGTGTGGCACTCGCCCCCCGACGACGGGCTGTACCTCTCGGTGGTGCTCCGGCCCGGCTTATCGCCGGAGCGCGCCCCGCCGATCACGCTGGCCGGCGGGCTGGGGGTGGCCGACGCCGTGAATAACCTCGGCGTCACTGCGTCTCTCAAGTGGCCGAACGACGTGATGGCCGGCGGGCGCAAGCTCGCTGGCGTGCTCACGGAGATGAATACGCGCGGGCAGGAGCTGGAGCACGTGATACTCGGCATCGGCATCAACGCGAACGCGAGCGACCTGCCGCCGGAAATCGCGAGCTTGGCGACGTCGCTGCGCCTCGAGCTCGGCCGGGAGGTGGATCGCGACGCGCTGCTCGCGGAGCTCTTGCCGGCCGTCGAGGGGTGGCTGGATGCGTTTTTCGCCGGCGGGGTGACCGCGATCGCAGACGCGTGGAGCGAGCGGGCGCAGCTTCGAGGTGGGCGCGTGCGCGCCGACGCCGAGGACGGCAGCGTGACGGGGGAGCCCGTGGGGCTCGACGACGAGGGTGCCCTCGTGGTCGAGGACGATGACGGGCGCCGCCATCGCGTCGTGTCGGGAGACGTCGCCGTGATCTGAGCGGCGGCGTGCGGGCGGCCGGATTTCGAGCGTGAATTAAGTTGAAAATCGAGCCTCTGCTTGAAGGAGAAGATCGCGCCGTGGCAGCCAGAATCCCCATGTTAGCCCTCGCCGTCCTCGTCGTCGGTGGCGGTATCGTCCTCGCGGTCGCCATGGCCTCCGAGAGCGACGACCGCGACGAGCCGGCGGCCGAGACGCCCGCGCGCGGCGACGACCCGGAGCGCCGCGTACAGGCGCCCGATCTGCCCGAGCGTGCGCCGTCCACCCAGCGGGCCGAGCCCGACCCCGAGCCCGACCCCGACCCCGACCCCGAACACCGCGAGCGTCCGGAGATCGAACGCGGCGATGAGGGCGGCGAGACCGACGACGGCAGGCGCGCGCGGCGCGATGGGGAGCCCACCTACGCCAGCGTCGAGCCGGCGCACGAGTACACGCGGGACGACGGCGCGACCGTGCGCGATCACCGCGAAGGGGCGGCCGAGCGCGGGCCGCGGATCGCGGGTTTGTCCGATCCGCGGCAAGCGCCGCCGACCGCGGACCAGGTCACCCCCGACACGGTGCTGGCCGTGCGTAACGCGCTGCGCCCAGGCGTGCACGAATGCCGGCGCGAGCACGCGTCGGACGCCGAGGAGGGCTCCGCTGTGCGAGCGCGGGTTACCTTCTCCGTGGCGTCCGAGAGGCTCACCGTCGATGACGTGTCGACGACCAGTCGCGGGCTGGGCGAGGCAGACGCGCTCGAGAGCTGCATCGAGAGCGCCGCGTACGACATCGCGCTCGACGTCGGCGGCGCCGAGGACGTCCAGGGGCATCCGATCGACCTGCCGTTTCGCATCGGTCCCCAGGGCTGAGCGGCGGCGCCGCCCGAGCCGCGCCCGCGGGGCGCGGGTGGCGGCCCGCGAGCCGCTCGCGCGCGTGACCGACCCTCGGCGAGCCGGGGCGCGCGCATCGAGGCGCTCGCCCGACGCAGCGGGCGGGCTTCGAGATAAGCTCCCGGACTGATGCGCGGCTGGTCGGGAGCGTGGTAGACCGGCCGCCATGGCTGCGCAAAGCCGCCTCGATATCGGGATCTTGTCCCGAAAGCCCTCGCTGTACTCGACCTCGCGACTCAAGGAGGAAGCGGAAGCCCGCGGTCATCGCGTGCGCGTCGTCGATTACCTGCGCTGTTACATGAACATCACGTCGCACAAGCCGAACGTGATCTACCGGGGGGAGAAGCTGCACTTCGGCGCGATCATTCCCCGCATCGGCGCTACGCACACGTTTTACGGATGCGCGGTGGTTCGCCAGTTCGAGATGATGGGGGTGTTTCCCGCCGTGGAGTCGCAGGCGATCGATCGGTCTCGAGACAAGCTCCGCTCGCTGCAACTCTTGTCGCGGCGCGGCATCGGCCTCCCCGTCACCGGGTTCGCGCACTCCCCGAAGGATATCGACGGGCTCATCGACAGCGTGGGCGGCCCGCCGCTCGTGATCAAGCTCGTGGAGGGAACGCAGGGTATCGGCGTGGTGCTCGCGGAAACGAAGAAGGCGGCCGAGTCGGTAATCGTCGCCTTCCAGCAACTCCGCGCGAACATCTTGGTCCAAGAATTCATCCGAGAGGCGGGGGGCGCGGACATCCGCGCGTTCGTGGTGGGCGGCAAGGTCGTGGCTTCGATGCGGCGCCAAGCGCCCGCGGGGGAGTTTCGGTCGAACATCCACCGCGGCGGGACGGCCACGAAGGTGCGGCTCACCCCAGAGGAGCGCAGCACCGCCGTGCGCGCGGCCAAGACGATGGGCTTGAACGTCGCCGGTGTCGATCTGTTGCGCTCGAACCACGGCCCCGTGGTCCTCGAGGTCAATTCCTCGCCGGGCCTGGAGGGCATCGAGGGCGCCACCGGCGTCAACGTGGCGGAGAAGATCATTGTCTTCATCGAAACCAACGCGCGGCAGGGCCGCACGCGCGACCGGGGCCGCGGATAGCCGCGAGGCCATCGAGCTGGCCGGCGAGCGCGTTCCCGCCGGTGAGCGGCGATCCCTCGAGATCCCAGTGAGTCGGCTCGCGTCGGGGGCGTGGGTCAAGCTCCCCCTGGTGGTCGTCCACGGCGCCAAGCCGGGAAAATGGCTGTGGCTCAGCGCCGCCATTCACGGGGACGAGCTAAACGGCGTGGAGATCATCCGGCGCGTGCTCGCGGGCGTAGACGCTCGCGAGCTCGCGGGCGTGCTCGTCGCCGTCCCTGTGGTCAATGTGTTCGGTTTCCTCGAGCAGTCGCGCTATCTCCCCGACAGGCGCGACCTAAACCGCTCGTTTCCCGGCTCGCCGCGCGGCTCGATGGCCAGCCAGCTGGCGCACCTGTTCATGCGCGAGGTGGTCGCCCGCTGCGAATACGGCATCGACCTCCACACGGGCTCCGCGGGGCGCGCGAACCTCCCGCAGATCCGAGCCGACCTGCGCGACGCCGAGGCCGAGCGGTGCGCGCTCGCGTTCGGTGCCCCGCTCGCGCTGCACGCGCGCCTGCGCGACGGGTCGCTCCGCGAGGCCGCCGTGCGCCGAGGCATACACACGCTGCTTTACGAAGCCGGGGAGGCGCTCCGCTTCGACCGGCGCAGCATCGAGATCGGCGTCGCCGGTATCCACCGGGTGATGGCTGCGCTTTGCATGGTCGCGCCGCGCGACGAGGACGCACCGAGACCGCTCGCGCTGTTTGCGAGCCGGTGGATTCGCGCCGCGCAAAGCGGACTCGTCCTGCTCGAGGTCGAACTCGGCGACCACGTCCGGCGCGGGCAGGTCGTGGGCACGATAAGCGACGTGGTGGGCAGTAGCCGCCTCCGGGTTCGCACCCAAAGCGCCGGTATCGTAATTGGTGTGACCACGAACCCCATGGTCAATCGCGGTGACGCGATGATCCACCTCGCCGAGACGAACGCTGAAATTTCCGTCGCTTAGCATCTGGCGAGGCGCGACGGCGGCGGGGGCTCGCAGCACAGAATGCGCCGGTGAAATACCCAAAGCCGTGGGAGGGGTATCGCCGCCCGCGGTGAATGTAGTATGCACAGCTCGTGCGCTGGGCATCGCTCTTGGCCGCCTCGCGCCCCCGCTTGTGGGCGCAAAACCCCTCGGCTATAGTTCGACGATTCATGAACCGGTTACTGCTCTTTGCCGCGATCGGTGGGCTGGGGGCCGGGGCCGTCCTCACCGCCGGTTGTGATGAGGTGAGCGCACGGCGGCTCATCCAGGAGGGCGACTCCCACTACGAGGACGGGGAGTTCAAGGAGGCGGTGGCCAAGTACGAGCGGGCGCTCGAGAAGTCACCGGACCTAGAGGTGGGCCACCACAACGCGGGCCTCGCGTACGTGGCGCTGTTCCGCCCGGGCGACGACGACGAGGAAAACTTGGGCTACGCCGAAAAGGCGACCGTGCATCTCAAGCGCTACCTCGAGGCCGAGCCCGGCGACGGGCGGGTCCGCGGCCTGCTCACCCGCACGTGGGTGGACGCGGAGCAATACGATCGGGCTCGCGCGTACTGGAAGGGCCAGTTCGAGGAGCAACCGGACAACCTGAGGATCCTCGATCGGCTCGCGAACATCGAACGGCACGCCGGAGAGTACGGCGCCTCCATCGATCGGTTTCGCGAGCGCGCCGAGCGCGAAGAGGCGCCGGCGGCGAAGATCGAATCGTTCCTAAACATCGCCAAGCTGCAGATGAGTCGCCTCGACAACCCCGAGATCGTGGGCGCGGAGCGGGTCGAAATCGCCGACGTCGCGATCGGTGCGCTCCAAGAGGCCAAGGCGCTCGACCCCGAGCACGAGACCGTCCTCAACTACATGGGGGCCCTTTATCGGGGGCGCTCGTTTGGGCACGGTGCGAGCTGGGCGAACCGGATCGACCAGGCGACGTTCCTCGTCCACCGGACCGCATACGAAGAGGTCGCCGGCATCGAGGCGGCGGACGAGCAAGCGGAGGAGGACGTGGAGGATGATGCGGACGGGGACGATGACGCGGACGGGGACG
>SLNH01000431.1 GCA_007133195.1 Nannocystineae bacterium
AGAGCCTGCGGCGCGAGCACGAGAGAGGGGACGGCAGCCCGGCTTCCGAGCCAGCGCATCGGGAGGCGCCCCCGGGTGGGTTCTCGGTTATGAGAGCTCACGGGAAATGATTCGCGCCTCGCCGGTGAACCGAGGCCCGACCGAACGGAACCTGCCATGGCGCGCCGTGGGCCGCAACCGGGCGCCGCTGTCGCTGCCGCACGAGCTCAGGTGCCGCAAAACGTCCGTGTGATCGCCTCGTTGGGCGCGGGCGGGCGGCCGTAGTCGCCGAGCTCGGGGTGATCCGAGAACGGGTCGGAAAGGACGGCGAGAAGGTCGTCCATGGGCTTTCGGTCGCCGCGGGCGGCGGCGGTCGCCGCCCCGTCGGCGAGGTGTGTCCGCAACACGAAGGCGGGGTTGACGGCTCGCATGGCGGCCCGGCGCTCGTCGTCCCGCCGCGTCTCGGCGCCCAGGCGCTCGCGCCACGACGACAGCCAGGCTTCCAGCTCCGGGGCGGAGTCGAAAAGCGCGCGGAAGCCGTCGTCGGCGGGCGAGGGCTCGTGAGAGAGGTTCGACAGGCGGCGGAACGCGAGGGTGTAGTCTGCGCCGGCGCGGGCCATTTCGGCGAGGAGCGCGGCGGCGAGCTCGGCGTCGCCCGCGCGCTGTTCGGATAGGCCAATTTTTTGTCCAAGGCCAGCGTCATAGCGGGTCTGGAATCGGTCCGCGAACCGCTCGAGGCTCGACTCGGCGGCGCTCACTGCGTCGTCTTGCCGGTCGCCGAGGAGCGGCAGCATCGTCTCGGCGAGCCGGGCCAGGTTCCACGCGGCGATGCGCGGCTGCTGGTTGAAGGCGTACCGGCCGCCGGTGTCGATGGAGCTGAAAACCGTTCTGGGGTGATAGCGATCCATGAACGCGAACGGCCCGTAGTCGATGGTCTCGCCGGCCACCGAAATGTTGTCGGTGTTCATCACGCCGTGGATGAAGCCGACGAGCATCCACGACGCCACGAGCTCGGCCGTGAGGGTCGCGATGTGGTCGAGGAGGGCCCGGTAGGGGTGGCCCGCGTCAGCGAGATCGGGGGCGTGGCGGGAGATCACGTAGTCTGCGAGCAGGCGAACGGCGCCCTCGCCGCGTTGGGCGGCGTACTCGAAGGTACCGATACGGATGTGCGAGGAGGCAACGCGCACGAGCACGGCGCCGGGCTCGGGATGCGGCCGGAACACCGTCTCCCCGGTCGTGACCGCGGCGAGAGCCCGCGTCGTGGGGATCCCGAGTCCCGCCATCGCCTCGCCGGCCAGGTATTCGCGAACCACCGGGCCCAGCGGGGCGCGGCCGTCGCCGCGGCGCGAGTAGGGCGTCTTGCCTGCGCCCTTTAGCTGGACGTCGCGCCGCGCGCCGTCGCGGCCCATGATCTCGCCGAGCAGCACCGCCCGCCCGTCGCCGAGCTTGGGCACGAACGCGCCAAACTGGTGACCGGCGTAGGCCAGAGCGAGCGGCTCGCTCCCCACGGGGCTCCGGTTGCCGGCCAGCACGGCGACGGCCTCTGGATCGGTGAGCGCGTCCGCATCGAGGCCGAGCTGCCGCGCGAGCGGGCGGTTGAGCGCGAGGAGCTCGGGTGCGGACACCGGCGTGGGATCGACCCGCGCGTAAAACACCTCCGGCAGTCTGCGGTAGGTGGGCTTGTTCGCGATGAGCTGTAGACCCGTCGTGCTCATGGGCGCCTCCCGGTGCTCATACCCCCGGATGTTACCAGGGCGGGCGAGCGCCGCGAGGCGATGCCCGAAACGGGCCGACAGGCGGATCAGAGCGGCGGGGGCGCGAGGCGTAAGCCGGGGCCGCAGCTCGTTAGCGCTGGCCGGGCGACCCGTCGGCCGCGGCCAGGATCTCGTCTACGTCGGCGTCGCCGGTTTTGACGTCGCGCTCGCCCTTGCGGTTGTGCTTCTTGCGCGCTCGGCGCTGTTTGCGCTCCCGCCGCGTCGCGCGATCGCTGCGGACGAGAAGCCAGCTCCCCGCGGCCAGGACCACGATCGAAAACGCGCCGCACACCGCGCCCCAAAACCAATAGGGCAGGACAAGCGCTTCGGCCATCTTCGCGGTGTCGGAGGGGTGCGCACCCGCGGCGGTCTGCGCCTGTTCGGTGAACAGGTAGTCCCAGCTCGAATACACGCTGAGCGACAGCTGCACCGCCAAAAAGATCAGCGCGAGCTGGGCGAGCCAAGCCGGTCCTTTGACCGCGATGACCAGGCTCACCGTGGCGAGCGCGGCGGTGAGCCCGATGCCGAAGCCGTTTCGGACGAACAGCAGGAGGGCGATGAAAAGTGTTACGCCCACCGCGCCGAGCGCCCATCGCGCGCCCCCGACGCGGCGCGCCATCGGGAACAGGAACGCGGCGGCGATGGCGGGGCCTACGAGACCTCCCGCGGCGATGATGGCCTGACTCGCGTTACCACCGCCGTGACCGACCTTCGCGATGCCTGAGCCGTCGGCGTACACGCGGAGCGACTCGAAACTGCCGCCGACGAGGAGCGCCGCCACGCCGTGACCGAGCTCGTGAACGAGCGTGCCTATCAGGATCAGCGGATAGGCGACGACGTGAAGCTGCGGGACGGCGTAAAGGACGGCGGTGACGCCCACCATCGCGAGGAGGGCGACGCGCGCCCGCCCGGCCACCGACGACGAGGCGTTTACGGCTCGCTTCGTGGCATCCACATTGGCAACGCTAGCTCGGAACGGGCGCCTGCGCCATGGCCGAGTCTCGCGCGGCTTTCGAGCGCGCGGGCTCGTCAGTCGGCTCGCGCGTCGGGCAGCCGGAGGCGCCGGCGCGATACCCAAGGTGTTCGCACACTTGAGCGCAGGCGCGGCCGTGGGCGCGCGAGGCTCGGCAAACGCCGTCCCGGGTTGGCACTTCTGAAAACGTCCGCAAGAGCCATGCCCGCCGCGTGCGCCACTCGCTTAGGCCGCCGCGGCCGAGCTTACCACGGGCCGAATGTGGTAATCGCCGGGCGGTGTTCGGTATCGGCCTCGGCGCCCGCTACATGATCGCGAGCGCTCTGTTCTTCAGCTTGATGGGCCTTCAGGTCAAGTTGGTGGGCGATCGCATCCCCAGCCAGGAAATCGTCCTGGCGCGCGGTCTCGTGAGCCTCGTGCTCAGCTACTGGCTGCTCCGGCGCGCGGGGGTGGGGGTGTGGGGCAAGCGGCGCGGCTTGCTGCTTCTGCGAGGCGTGTTCGGCTTCTTGGGCCTGAGCGCGTTTTACTACTCCCTGACACAAATGCCGCTCGCCGAAGCGACGGTCATCCAGTATTCGAGTCCGATCTGGACCGCGCTCCTGGCCGCGGTGGTGCTCGCGGAGCCCCTCGGGATGTGGGTGCTCGCCTGCGCGGTCGCGAGCCTGGTCGGGGTCACGCTCGTGGCGCGTCCCGCGGCGCTTTTCGGCGACGTGGGAATCGACCCGGCGGTGGCGGCCGTGGCGCTCGCCGGCGCGCTGCTCAGCGCCGCCGCCTACGTGGTCGTGCGCGCGCTTCGAGATGATGAACACCCGCTCGTCATCGTGTTTTACTTTCCGCTCGTCGCCGTGCCGGCGTCGCTTCCCTTCGTGGCGACCAACTTCGTCATGCCCGAGGGGGTGGAGTGGCTACTCCTGCTCGGTATCGGCGTAACCACTCAAATCGCACAAGTTTGCTTAACGCGCGGCCTCGCGCTGGAGCCGGCCGGGAAAGCGATGGCGATCTCGTATCTCCAAATCCCGTTCGCGGCGTTGTGGGGACTGGTGGTTTTTAGCGAGATCCCGGGTGTTTGGGCCACCGTAGGAGCGGTCGTGATCGTGGTCGCCAGCACCGCGCTGGCGAAAATGCGCGCGGGCTCGACGTAAGCCTCGTCGGCTCGAGCGGCACTCGCGAACTCGACCCGGCGGTCGCGCAGCCCCACTCGAACGCTGCGCGACCGACCGCATCGGCGCCGCGCGGGGCGCAGCCGAGCCGCTCGCGTACGGATTGAGTCGCCCGGGCATCCGACAGCACGAACGGTAGGTCGGTAGCGGGCGACATGGGCGCACACCGGCTCCACGGACGGGCTTTTGCGGGCAGTCGGCCTGCAATCGGCTGCCCCGCGCCCTCGGTCAGCGCGGGCAGCGCAGTATAATGGGCGCTCTTTGTAGCCGCGGGCCCGCCTGCGCACTGCACTTCGAGGGATCATGGTCGCGTCAGACGACAAGCAACGTATGGCAGACGAAACCACCGCCGACGACCTCCAGACCGCCATCGATGCCGTTCGCGCAGCGCCTCTCGACGACGGGTGCTGGGATCGGGTCGAATCACTGGCCGGCAAGCTGGATCGACTGGACGAAGTCGCTGAGCTCTATCGCGAGGTCTTGGGCCAGCAACACGACGGCCGGGCGATCGATCTCGGCGAGCGCGCCGTCCGCTTTCACGAAGAGTGGCTCGGAGGCGACCGCGAGGGCCTCGAGCGGGTGCTGTGGCGCGTGCTGGAGATCGATCCGGACTCGGAGTGGGCGCTCCAACGGCTCTCGGTGGTGCTCACCGTCTCCGAGCGGTGGGACGATCTCTTGTCCCTCTACGATCGGGCGCTCGCCGCCGCCAAGGGCGAGCGGCGCGAAAAGCTCCTCGAAGAGGCGTCTCAGGTCGCGAAGGACGTGGCGGGTAAGCCGGACAAGGCGGTCGGGTACCTGCAGTCGCTACACGAGATCAGGCCCGAGGACGGGCAGCTCGCGCTGTCTCTCGAGCGTCTCCTCGAGCGCCACGAGCGGTTTCGCGATCTCATCGCGCTTTGGCAATCGCGTCTTCAGATTTTGGAGGACGAAGCGGCCCAAGAGGTTCGCGCCCGCATCGCCGAGTGCTGGCTGGACAAGCTGTCCTCGCCAGGCGAGGCCCTCGCGGCGGCCACCGCGCTCCTCGAAGAAGGCGGCGAGGACGACGCCCGCGCTCTGTCCCTCATCGAGCGCATTTCGGCCGATCCGAGCACGCCCGCGAACGTCCGCGAGCGAGCCCTCGACCGCCTGCGGGGGCGCTACGAGAGCACCGAGCGCCCGCGCGAGGTGGTGCGCGTGCTCGAACACGCGCTCGCGGTCGTGGGCGAGGCCGAGCGGCGGGCGCTCCACGGGGAGGTGGCGCGTCGCCTCGAGGACCTCGGCGATGACGAGGCTGCGATGGAGCACTACGCGGCCCTGTTCGCGCTCGCCCCCGACTCGGCGGTGACTCAGGAGCAGCTCCGCCAGGTCGCGCAGCGAATCGGGCGCTTCGAGCGTTACGCGGAAGGGGCCGCAGCGGCGGCGGCGGCGTGCGAGGACACGGCGCGCAAGGTGGAGCTTCTGTCGGAGGCGGCCCGGGCGCGGCTCGAGATCCTCGGCGAGGAGGAGGGCGCGATCGAGCTGTACCGGAAGGCGCTCGATGAGCCAGAAATCAAGCCGGCTGATATTCTGTCGATCGGCCGACGCCTGCACGATCTGTTGCGCAGCGCCGAGCGCGACGCCGAGCGGTTGGACGTGCTCGAGCGGCTCGGGGAGGTGGAGAGCGTGGCCTCGAGCCGCCGGGCGCTGCTCAGCGACGCCGCCCACCTCGCCACCGCGCTCGGCGAAGTGGATCGGGCGCTCGCGTCGTGGCGCCGGATCCTCCGTGACGACGACAAGGATCTCGTCGCCATCACCGAGATCGTGGAGCTCCTCGAGCGCGAGCAGCGGTGGAGCGAGCTCGTGGAGGCGATACGCCACCGCGTCTCGATCTCCGACTCGCCGGTGCACCGCCGCGCGGATCTGGTCAGCCTCGCCGAGATCTGCGCGCGCGAGCTCGCCGAGCCCGAGCAAGCGATCGCCGCGTGGCGGCAGATCGCCGAGGAGCACGGCGAGGACGGTGAGGTGGTGTCCGCGCTCTCGCGTCTTCTGGAGGGGAGCGAGCGCTGGCGCGAGCTCGCGGATCTCCTCGAGCGGGCGACGCACCGGGACACCAGCCGACTGTGCGAGGAGCTCGCGATGCTCGGCGATGTGTGCCGGGCCCATCTCGGGCAGCCGGCGCGAGGGCGCGAGGCCTACGCCCGCGCGCTCCGCATCGACATCGAAAACGAACGGGCGCGCGCCGGGCTCGCCGAGCTCCTCAAGGATGAAGAGCACCGTACGGAGGTCGCCGAGGCGCTCACCGTGGCCTATCGCGAGACCGGCGAGTGGTCTCGATTTTTGTCCCTCGTTGACCTGAGGCTTGCGGGCGCGAGCGAGGCGCGGCGCCTGGACATCCTCCGCGAAGCGGCCGCGGTCCAGGAGCGCGAGCTCGGCGATCGCGAAGGGGCGCTCGACTCGCTAACGCGCGCGTTCCCTCTCGCGCCGCGGGATCGCAGCCTCGAACAGGCGATGAGGCGCCTCGCCGACGCGACCGGCAACTACGGCACGACCATCGCGGCGTACCTCCAGGCGGCGAAGGCCGTGGAGGGGGAGCCCTTCGAGGTGGCGAGGTTGCGCTACCAGGAGGGGCGACTCAGTGAGGAAGTGGCCGAGAATCCGGCTGCCGCGTTCGACGCCTTCCTCGACGCCGCCGAGCACGCGCCGGCCAATCGAGACGCGGTGCGCGCCGCGATTCGCCTCGGCGCTTCGCTCGGACGGTGGGAGCCCATCGCCAGGGTGTTCGTCGCCTACACGCGAGAGCAGGGGCAGATCGATGCCGAGCTCGCGGCGAGTCTCGAGGGCGCGGTGACGACCTCTCTGGCCAGCGCGGTCGAGTCGGCGGTGGGAGCCGAGACCGGAATTTCGCCGCCGCTCGTCGCGGACCTGTGGTGGCACATCGCGCGCTGGCACCGCGACCACCTGGGCGATCGGCAGGCTGCGGCCGCGGCCCTCGGCGCCATGGTGACTGCGGCCCCCTCTCGCCTCGACGGTTTGCGCGCGCGCGCCGAGCTCCAGCGGGAAGATGGCGATCCGGGCTACTACGACACGCTGCGAAAGATCGCCGACCTGGATCGCACCGATCTCGCTGCCGCCTATGAGGCCGCTCGCGTGGCCGCCGAGGAGCTCGGCGATCGCGAGCGGCTCAAGGCGAGCGCTTCGGTGCTGTTCGGGCGGGCCACCGCGGCGTGGCGCACGGGTGACGAGGCCGAGGGCGCGCCGGCGCCGGAGTCCATGGTGGCGTGGTGCGCCGATGTGCTCGCGGACGACGCCGTGAAAACGGGCGATCCGGCGGCGGCGGTGGAGACTCTCGTTGATGCGGCCAGGCTGCCGTTCTCGGCGGAAAAGCGGCGCGACCTGCGCGTGCGAGCGGCCGAGATCGCGAGCCACGATCTCGGCGATCGAGGCTTGGCCGTGGAGATGCTCCGGGGCCAACTCGCGCAGACGCCGGCCGACACCGACGTCATCGACAAGCTCGCCGCGCTCTATGAGGTCGAGGGCCGGGTTCCCGAGCTCCTCGAGCTCCGCCGCCACGAGCTGTCCCTCGATCCGGCAGGTGAGCGCCGACGCGCGCTCAGGCTCGAGATCGCGCGCCTCGTGGGCGACATCGAGGCCCGTGGCAGCCGGGTGGAGGTGCTGCGCACCAACCTCGACGAGGAGCCGGGTCACGGTCCATCGATCGACGCCGTGGCCGAGGTGCTCACGAGCAAGGCGCGCCCCGGCGAGCTGGCCGATCTTCTGGCCTCCCAGGCCAAGCGCCTCGAGGGACAGGAGAGCGATTCGCGCGCGGCCGAGTTGTGGGCGCGCGTGGCGTCCCTCGCCGAGGCCGAGCTCGGCGACCCTGCGCGGGCGCTCGACGCGCACCGCCGGGTCGTCTCTTTGACCCCTACCCGCGAATCCCTGGCGGCGCTGGCCAGGCTCCACCGCGAGCGCGGCGAGCCCGAGAGCGCCGTGAGGTGGCTCGAACAGCGGCTCGCGGGTGCGGAGCCCGAAGAGCGCGCCAGTATCGTCCTCGATCTGGCCCGAACCTACGTCGAGGCCTCCCAGCTCGACCGGGCGATCGCGTGCCTCGAAGAGGCGCTCGGGCAGGACTCTGTCCCCATGGAGCTCAGGGAGCTTCTCCTCGATCTCTACCGGCGGACCGGGGCCTGGGAGCGGCTCGCCGACCTGCTCACCGAGAGCCTGCCGCACGTCGAGGACGAAGATCGGGCCGTCGCGTTCGCGCGCGAGGCGGTGGAGATCTACAGGCGCCGGCTCGATGCCCCCGACCGCGCCGTCCCGGCCCTCGAGCGCGCCGTGGAGCTCGTGCCGGACGACGGCGCGATGAAGCTCCTGCTCGCGCGCGGTTTGCGGATGGTGGGTCGGACCGGCGAGGCGCGCGAGATACTCGCCGCGCTCGTCGATGCCTACGGGCGGCGCCAGTCCAAGGAGCGGGCCGACGTGCACGTCGAGCTCGCCTACGTCCACCGCGCCGACGGCGATCTCGACACGGCGTTCAGCGAGCTGGATCGCGCCTCGAAGATGGACGTGGGCAACGCTCACGTGCTGCGCGCGCTCGCCCAGCTGGCTCGCGAGCGCGGCCAGCTCGACGAAGCCGAGCGATCCTACCGGGCGCTGCTGCTCGTCGTCCGGCGCCAGGTCGATGACGGTGACGAGTCCGCGGTGGGCGCCAGCGAAGTCCTGTTCGAGCTATCGCGCATCGCGCGCGAAAAGGACGATCGAGATCAGGCTGAGGAGCTCGTGGAGTCGGCGCTCACGGCCGCCGCCGGCTCTGACGTGGAGGTGCGGCGCCTCCGGCGGACCGTGATCGGCGAAGGCGACTTCGAGACGCTCCGCCGGGCCCTCGGGCGGCGCATCGACGCGGCTGACGATCCCGACAGTCGCCTCACGCTCCGCCGCGAGCTCGCCGATCTGCTCGAGAGCGAGCTCGCCGACCCGGAGGGGGCGCTTACCACGTGCCTCGATGCACTCGCCGAACACCCGGGTCACGCGGAGCTTCACGAGCGGTCGCGCGCGGTCGCGCGCGCGGCGGGAGCCTCGGAGCGGTACGTGAGCGCCGCCGAGTCGGTCGCCTCGGGCATGCGGCGGGCCGAGGAGCAGGCAACCGCGGCGCAGCTCCTCGTTTGGGCTGGTGAGACCGTGGAGACGGACCTCGGCGATCCGAAGCGCGCCCGCGAGCTTTTCTGGCGCGCCGAACAGATCGGAGAACTGCTTCCCGATGCCTTGGTCGCGATCGCGCGGACCAGCGGCAATCTCGGTGACACCGAAGAGCAGGCGCGCGCCTTCGAGTCGCTCTCGGATCTGGCGAGCGCCGACGCTCCCTCCCCGGATCAGGCCGACGCGCTCTACCGGCTCGCCGCGCTGCAGCTCGACCTCCCGGAGCGGCGTGAGAGCGGGCTCAAGCTCCTCAGGCGCGCGCTCGACGCCGAGCCGCGGTTCGCCGAGGCGGGGGCCATTTTGGCCCGCGCCGCGGCCGCGCACCCTGACGACGACGACATCCTCGCCCTGTACGAGCGGGCGGCACGGGCCACGGGCGATGGCGATATGCTCATCGACTACCTCGATCGCCGTTCGCGCCGGCCCGACGCGAGCGTCGCCGAAATCCGCGAGGCTGTCGATCTGGCCAAGTCGCGCGGCGAGGAAGAGCGCGCCGACGCCCTGCTCTCCCGAGCCGTGGACGCCGCGCGCGAGCGCGGCGAGGGGCTCGGCGGCGCGGCGTGGGCGGCGCTGGCGCTCGCCG
>SLNH01000263.1 GCA_007133195.1 Nannocystineae bacterium
CGCAGCGCCCGCACCGGACGCTGCGGCTAGCGCCAAGGCCCGGGCGTCCAAAAGGACCCCGGGCCTTTTCTTTGCGCCGGCCCGAGAGTAGCCGTGGCTCGCCCGGCCACCGAGCGCGGCTCGTCATGCCTTGCTTAACTGGCCGGTGGCGCGAGGCTTGCAGCCTTGTAGACCGCAGGAGGTGAAAATGGCCAGGAACAAGGACATCGTGCGCCGCATGTCGGACGAAGTGTACAGCCAGGGCAAAACAGAGGTCCTCGACGAGATTTGCGCCGAAGGGTACGTGAACCACGATCCGCTCGGCGGCGACATGAGCAAGGAGGAAGAAAAAGCGCTCATTGCGAGCTATCGGCACGCGTTCCCGGACTTCGAGGTGAAGGTGCTACGCACGTTCGAGGAGGAGGGCTACGCGTGCGTTCATTGGCGCGCCGGCGGCACCCACGAAGGGGAGCTCATGGACGTGGAGCCCACGGGGCGTTACTCGTCGGTCGAGGGAATCGACATCGCCCGAATCGACGGCGGCAAGATCCACGAGGTTTGGCGGAGCTTCGACACGCTTCAGTTCATGCGCAACATCGGCGTCATCGCCGCGGTCGAGGAGGAAGAGCCCCGACCGAGCGCATAGCGCTCCGCATGTGTCGCCCGCGCGCCACGACGCACGGCCTGCGTTTCACGCCGGCGGCGCCGGCCGGGTCGAGACGGACCGCGGTCGCCTCGCTACCCGCCGGCGATGCGGCCCATGCGCGAGGCGGCCACGGCGCCGCCGAAGCCGTTATCGATGTTGACGACGGTGACGCCGGGGGCGCAGCCGGCGAGCATGGACAGCATGGCGACGAACCCGCCCAGGCCGACGCCGTAACCGACGCTGGTGGGCACGGCGACGACGGGCGCCTCGATGAGGCCGGCGAGCACCGAAGGCAGCGCCCCCTCCATGCCGGCGACGACCACGGCGACGTCGGCGCTGCGCAGGCGCTCGCTCGCCTCCACGACGCGCGGGAGGCCGGCCACGCCCACGTCCTCGATCCGCACGACGTCGTGGCCCAGGAATTCGGCGGTGACCGCGGCCTCCGCGGCGACCGGGGCGTCGGAGGTCCCGGCCGACGCGACGGCGATGCGCCCGGGCGCGCGCGCAGGCTCGCGCGCGGGCACGACGACGGTGTTTGCGACCGGGTCGTATCGCGCCTCGGGAAGGGCCGCCAGGGCGACTTCGGCCTTGTCCGCCGACACCCGGGTCGCCAGCGCGCCGCCGGTGCCGCCGGCGGCCAGGGAGGCCAGGATTTCGGCGATCGATTCGCCGGTCTTCCACTCGCCGAGCACGACCTCGGGGATACCCGAGCGAAGCGCGCGGTGGTGATCCACGCGGGCGCTGCCGCTCGCGAGATCCTCGAACGGGAGCGTGCGCAGGGCCTCGGTGGCCTCCTCGAGACCGACCTCGCCGGATCGGACCTTCTCGAGCAGGGCGCGCAGATCGCTCGGGGTCACGGCGTCACTCCGCGCCGGTCGACGTCGCCGCGATCCTGACGACGCCGCTTGCGCACCGCCGCTCGCCGCAGGGCCACGCGATCGCGCCACCGGATCACGACTTGCCTCCGCGCTTTGGCCCGGCGCCGGCGCGCGTGCGCTTGCGCCGCCGCGAGACCTCGACCTCGTCCACGGCGCGCGCCGAGGCCGACGCGATGCGGATGGTCGCGCTCCCAGTCGTCATCGTCTCTCCCTCTCGGGGAATTCGCTTCATGTGGTCGAGAATGAGGCCCGCGATACTCTCGTAGGCGTCGCTCTCGGGCAAGTCTAGCCCGAGCTCCTCGTTGATCCTGGCGATGGGCGCTTTCCCTTGAATGCGCCACAGGCCGGGCTTTTCCTGACGGATGGGCGCCGGCGCGTCGTACTCGTCCTCGATCTCCCCGACGATCTCCTCGAGGATGTCCTCCATCGTGACGATCCCGACCGCGCCGCCGTATTCGTCCACCACCACGGCCAGGTGCGCCCCGGCCGCCTGGAGCTCCACGAGGAGGTCGACCGCCAGCTTGGTCTCCGGAACGTAGGTGGCGGCCCGCGCGATCTCGCCGACAGTTCGCTCCGGCGCCCGCTTCCCGGCGTGCAGGAGGTCGAACACGTGAAGGATGCCCACGATGTCGTCGAGGCGCGATCGGTAAACCGGAATCCTCGAGTGCTGCTTATCGACGATTTCGAGCGCGGCGTGGCGCACCTTGGTGTCCTCGGCAAGCGCCATGACCTCGCTGAGCGGCGCCATCACGTCGCCCACGGTCCGCTCGGAGAAGTCGAACACGTTTTGGATCATCTCGCGCTCGCCGGCCGTGATCTCGGAGCTCGTGGCCGGCTCGGTCTCGATCAGGAAGCTGAGCTCCTCGCGGGTGATGAACGCGCGCCCCGACTCGGTGCCGAACACCTTGGTCATCATCGTCGCGAAGGCGCTCATCAGCCACACGGCTGGGCGAAGCACGATCATCGCGACCCTGAGGGGATAGACGATCCTCGGCGCGAGGCGATCGGCGTATTGCTGAAACAGCGATTTGGGGACCGCCTCGCCGAGGATCAGCGTCACCGGCGTGACGAGCAGGATCGCGAAGAACTCCGAGTCTACGCCGCCGTGGCCGACGAGCGCGATGGCCACGGTCACCGAGAACGTCACCGTGGCGAGGTTCGTGCCCATGAGCGTGGTGGCGAGCAGCACTTGCGGCTTTTCGAGAAATGCCTCGGCGAGCCGCGCCCCGCGATCGCCGTTTTGCGCGCGCTGGCGCAGCCGCGTTCGGTCCGCCGCCACCATGGCGATCTCCGAGCCCGAGAAAAACGCCTCGAAGACGACGCAGACCAGGCCGACGAGCATCGCTGTGGAAAGCGAAATCACCGGCTTCCCGCCTCGCTCTCGGTGGTGCTCGCCCTCGGGCCGACACCGCCGCGCCGCTTGAGGAGCTCGCGCTCGTCGCGAATCTCGCCGAATAGCTCCTCGAGGAGATCCTCCATCGTGACGAGCCCGGCCAGGTTTCCGTACTCGTCGACCACGATGGCCATGTGCTTTTGCCGAGCTTTGAACATGCGGAACAGCCGCTCGGCGCGGAGCGTGCGCGGCACGAAGATCGGCTCGTGGAGCACATCGGCGAGCCGCCCGGGCTGCTCGAGCCCGATCCCCGGCAAGACCAGATCCCGCGCGTAGGCGATGCCGCGCACCACGCCCCGCCCCCCGTCGGCGCTCCGCTGGTAGATCGGCACGCGAGAATAGCCGCGGGCGGCGATCTCGTGAACGAGGCGCGCGATGGGCAGGTCGTAGGGGAGCGCGAAGACCTGCTCGCGCGGCGTCATCACCTCCCCCACGGTCTTGTCGCCGAGCTCGAACACGCGGTGGATGAGCCGGCGCTCGCGCGCGTCCACCTCCCCCTCCGCGCTGCCCGCGTCGACCAGCGCCTTGAACTCGTCTTCGCTCAGGTCCCTGGGCACCGACTGAAGCGTGGCCCCGCCGAACGGGCGCATGATGAGGTCGGCGATCAGGCGCACCACGGCGCGGACCGGCGCGATCGCGATCCCGAACACGTGGAGCGGCCGGGACGCGATGCGAGACCACGACGGCGCGATCTTGAACGCCACCGTCTTGGGCGTGATTTCCCCCAAGAACAAAAGCAGGGGAAGAGCCAGCGCCGTGGCCATGAACGTGAGCCCGAGCTCGCCGGCGCCCGCGAACATCTGGTGGATGATGGCAGCGGCGGTCACCGAGACCGACACGTTGACGAACTCGTTGCCCACCAAGATCGTGGCGATGAGCCGGCGCGGCCGCGACAAGAGCCGGACCACGAGCTGATCGCTTCGCCGCTCCGAACGCACCATCCGCTCGCGCTCGACCCGGCGGAGCGAAAACAGCGCGACCTCCGTCCCCGAGAAGAACGCCGAAGCGCCGACCAGCGCAACGAGAAGGAGAATGTAGGGGATAGACCCCGCCAGCTCGGCCGTCATCGAGGCGTCGCCTACATTGGCATCCTACCGCCCGCAGGCAAACAGGTCGAGGTCGCGCTCTTCACCGGCCGGCGAGTCCCGATCCGAGCTCACGGGTTGCGGGGCTAAGGTGGTGGCGGCTCGATCGGCTGATCCGGCCCGGCGGCGCCGGGCGGCTGCGGGCGATCTCGGCCTGGGCCCGCCCCATCCTGGACGGTGGCGTAAACGACGCCGGCGATGGCGAGGAACACACATACGACGAGGACCCACGCCGCGCCCCGAAGCGGCTGGCGCTCGCCGCGCGCTCGCCGGTTTCGAGGGCCAGCCGACAGCACGGCCGCCTCGGCCATCCGGCGAACACGAGCGAGGCGCTCGGCGGCGATCTCGTCGTCCGGCCTCGCGCGGGCAGCCGCCCGGTAGTTCCGGGCGGCAAAGGCGTACGCTTCGGTCGCCACGACCCGCTCGGCGAACGCATCGTGCACGGAAGGCTCGTCCCAGCGCGCCACACACTCGGCCCATGCCGCGCGAAGCCCTGCATCGGCGGTCCCGGCGGCGCCCTCGCCGGCGAACATCGCGAAGCGCTCGGCGAGCAGTCCGCAGCGCCGGCACGAGGCGCCCGCGGCCTGGCTCGTCTCGCACTTCGGGCAGCACATGTGCCGGTCGGGTTCGTTCACGCTGCCAGCGCCACCGTCGCCCGGCGCCGCTGACAAAGCCTCGGCCCCGGCAGCCGCGGCGACCTCGGGTTCGGGCTCGGGAGCGGTCTCAGACACGGCCTCCGGGGCGGCGGTGGCCCCGGCGTCGGGAGCGGGAGCAGGGACGAAGTAGCGCCCGTCGCACGCGGGGCACTCGATGTCGATTCCGGCCCCAGACGACCGAAATCTCTCGAGAGTCACCCACGCTCCGCACAGCTCACATTCGACGCGCACGCCGGTCGACCATTGCTCACGCGATGGCGCGGCGTAAACCCGCTGGAGACAACGAGGCGCCCCGAGAATTGAAAACGACTTCCAATTTCACTATATTCTCCTCGCCATGCTGCGCGCCGCCGCCCTCGCCATCGCCGCTGTCGGCCCCGGACTGCTGATCGCGGCCTGCAACTCCCAAGACGCCGACGGCGGTGCGCTCGTCATGTACTCCGGGCGCAGCCAAGCCATCGTTCAGCCCCTCGTGGAGCGTTTCGAGGCGCAAAGCGGAATCGACGTCGATGTTCGCTACGGGGGCACATCAGAGCTCGCGATCGCCCTCATGCAGGAGGGCGACAGAAGCCGCGCCGACCTGTTCTGGGGCCAGGACGCCGGCGCGCTCGGCGCGCTCGACAGCGCCGAGCTGCTCGCGCCGCTGGGTGAGGGGGTGGACGCCGAGTTCGAATCCGCGTTCCGCGGCACGGGCGACACGTGGCTGCCGACGAGCGGGCGGGCCCGAGTTTTGGCCTACAGCCCGAGCCGGGTGAGCGAGGGTGAGCTGCCGTCGTCCGTGTTCGAGCTGGCCGAGCCGGCGTGGCAGGGGCGCCTCGGCTGGGCGCCCACGAACGCCTCGTTTCAGGCGTTCGTCACCGCGATGGTCGCCGAGCACGGCGAGGCGAAGACGAGATCTTGGCTCGAGGGGGTGCGCGAAAACGGAGCCGAGGCCTACGCGAACAACAGCGCGCTGCTTCGCGCCGTCGCCGCCGGCGAAGTCGACGCGGTGCTCACGAACCACTACTACCTTTTGCGCATGAAGGCCGACGATCCGGACTTTCCCGTCGAGCAAACCGCGTTCGCAGCCGGTGACATCGGAAACCTCGTAAACGTCGCCGGCATCGCCCGCGTCGCTGCCTCGAGCCGCCAGGAGGACGCCGAGGCGTTCATCGCGGCCGTGCTCGCCGACGACGCCCAGCGGTTTTTCGCCGAGGAGGTCTTCGAGCATCCCGTGACGACGCCGGCCTACGAAGACGAGCCCCGCGCGGGGGCGGCTGACAGAGTCCGCGACCGGCGGCCGGATGTGAACTTCGAGGCCATGGCGGACCTCGACGCCAGCCTGTCGCTGCTTCGCGACGTCGGGCTCCTTTAGCCTACTTGCCGTACGAGGACAGCGCGCTGCGACTCCCCCCGGCCATTTTCACCATCCCAGCCGTCGCCGTCGCCGTCGGCGTGGCGATCCCGTTCGGCTATCTCGTCCTCCAGGCCTTTCAGGCGGACGCCGAGGCGCTCTCCTCGCTGGTGTGGCGGGCGCGAAACGCGCACCTGCTACTGAACACCGTGCTCCTCGCCGGCGGGGTGCTCCTCGTGACCACCGCGATCGCGCTGCCGCTCGCGTGGCTCACGACCCGAACCGATATCGCGTACAAGCGCGCCCTCACCCTGCTCGGCGTATTGCCCCTCGCCATGCCGGGCTACGTGCTCGCCTATGCGCTCCTCGGGCTGGGCGGCGATCACGGCCTCGTCGCCGAGCTCACCGGCGTGGTCGCGCCCACGATCGACGGCTACCTCGGCGCGCTCACGGCGATCAGCCTGTACACGTTCCCGTATATGTTCATGAACCTCCGGGCGGCGCTGCGCGGGCTGGACCCGTCCCTCGAAGAGGCCGCCCAGAGCCTGGGCGCTCCGCCGAAGCGCGTGTTCATCCGCGTGATCATCCCGCAGCTCGCGCCCGCCTACGCCGCCGGCGCGCTCATCATCACCTTGTATGTGCTCGGCGATTTCGGCGCCGTGTCGCTGATGCGGTTCGAGACGTTCAGCTACGCGCTGTTTACGCAGTATGCGGCCGCCTACGATCGCGTCTACGCCGCGTGGCTCGCCCTCATGCTGCTCGCGCTCACCGTGACCCTGCTCGTGCTGGAATACCGCGCGCTCCGGGGCCTGTCGCTCCACCGCACCGGGACGGGCTCGCGGCGCCCGGCGCACCCGACCGCGCTCGGCCGGTGGCGCTACGCCGCCTACGCGTTCGCGGCCGCCGTCGCGATGTGCGCCCTCGTGATCCCCGCCGGCTCCGTGCTCGTGTGGTTTGCGCAAAGCTCGCCCGCCGCCGCCCTCGCCGATCTCGCGCCCGCGCTCGCGGCCTCGGTCACCGTCTCGGCGCCGGCCGCGATTCTGGCCGCGGCCCTCGCCCTGCCCGTGACGTACCTGAGCGTGCGCCATCCGTCACGCATGTCGCGCGCGCTCGAGCGGATGGCGTACATGGGCTACGCCACCCCGCCCCTGGCGCTGGCGCTGGCGCTCATCGTGTTCACCCTGGCGGCGCTGCCGTTTTTGTACCAAACGCTCGCCCTCGTCATCTTGGCCTACGTCCTTCACTTCCTCGCCGAGGCGCTCGGGCCGGTGCGAAGCGCGCTCTACCAAGCCTCGCCGCGCGTGGAGGAGGCCGCCCGTTCGCTCGGGTGCACGCACTTAGGCGCGTTTTTGCGCGCGACCCTGCCCCTTCTCCGGGGAGGCCTCGTCGCCGCCACGGCGCTCGTTTTCCTGTCGGCGATGAAGGAGCTCCCCATCACCTTCCTGTTGGCGCCGCCCGGATTCCAGACCCTGTCCATGGGCGTGTGGAGCTACACCACCGAGGCCATGTTCGCCGCGGCGGCGCCCTACGCGCTCGCGATCCTCGCCTTCTCCTCGCTGTTCGTGACCCTTTTGCTCAAGGCCGAAGGTCGCCCGTAACGCCGGGCTCACGAGCGACGCACATGCCGCCGCTGCTCGACATCTCCTCGCTCGGCAAGCGCTTCACGAAGGGCGGGCCACGCGTCGTAGACGGGATCTCGTTTCACGTGAGCGCCGGCGAGATCTTCGCCCTGCTCGGCCCGAGCGGCTGCGGCAAGACCACCACGCTTCGGCTCGTCGCCGGGTTCGAGCGCCCGGACAGCGGCGCGATCGCGCTCGCCGGGCGGCGGCTCGACGGCGGCGCGCGGCGCGTGCCACCCGAGGCGCGGGGCATCGGCTTCGTGTTTCAGGACTACGCGCTGTTTCCGCATTTGAGCGTGGCGGACAACGTGGCGTTCGGGCTCGGCCGGCGCCGGCGGAGCGAGCGCGCCGACCAGGCGCACGAGGCGCTCGCGCGCGTGGGCCTCGACGGGCTCGAATCTCGGCTGCCGCACACGCTGTCCGGCGGCCAGCAGCAGCGCGTCGCTCTGGCCCGGGCGCTCGCGCCGCGGCCGGCGCTCATCCTCCTCGACGAGCCGTTTTCGAACCTGGACGCCGCCTTGCGGCAGAGCACGCGCGACGACGTGCGCCAAATCCTCAAGGACGCCGGCATGAGCGCCGTGCTCGTCACCCACGATCAAGAGGAGGCCTTGACCGTCGCCGATCGCATCGGCGTGATGCGGGACGGCAAGATCGAGCAGATCGGCAGCCCCGAGGCGGTCTACCACCGGCCGAAAAACCGCTACGTCGCGCAATTCCTCGGCCGCACGAACCTCGTGGCGGGCGTCGCCGAGGGCGACCGGGCGCGCACCCCCCTCGGTCCCCTCGCGCTCGCCGAGCCGGCGCGGGGGTCGGTTTTGCTGTCGCTCCGCCCGGAGCACCTCGAGATCGGCGCGGAGCCGCAGGGCGGCGGGGGCGAGCCGGGCACGGTCGAGGCGCGCGAGTTTCGGGGCTGCGAGATCGGCTATCGCGTGCGCGTCGGCGACCAGGCGATCCACGTGCGAAGCGACCACCGCGCCCCGTTCGGCCCCGGCGATCGGGTGTTCGTCCGGGCCACGGAACCGGCCGTGGTGCTCGAGGAGCGAGCCGCCGGCGACCCGGGGGCGGGCGCCGAGCACGACCACTTTGCTTGAGGCGCGCGCTGTCGCATTCGCGCGACTGCCGCGCCAAGACGCCCCTACACGCTCGGGGGCTCGGTGGAGGCGCGTCCGAGCGGGAGCTCGACGATAAACGTCGTTCCGCGGCCGCGCTCCGTGTCGTAGCGGATGGAGCCGTGATGCTCCTCCACGATCTTCTTGACGATCGCGAGCCCGAGGCCGCTCCCCTCTTTTCGCCCAGACGAAAACATGTTGAACAGCCGGCCCTCGAGCGCGGCCGGGATCCCGGGGCCTTCGTCCGAAAACTCCAACACGAGCTTGCCCTCGGCCGCGCGCGTCGCGATGCGAAACCGCCCGCCCTCGGGCATCGCGTCCGCGGCGTTTCGAGCCAAGTTTTGGGCGAGGCGGAGGACCTTCCGCTCGTCGAAATAGGCCACGCCCCGGTAGCCCGCCTCGATCTCGAGCTCCACTCCGCACCCCTCCAGGCTGTGCTCGAGCTGCTGTGCGAGTTGGTCGAGGAAGCGCTCGACGTAGACCCGGCGCGGCAAGATGGTGCTGTCGCCTCGAGCGAACGCGAGCACCTCCTTGGCCATGCCGCTCATCACGTCGAACTGCGCGAGGATCTCCTCGGTGTAGCGGTGGCGCTCCTCGGGATCGTCCATCTGCGCCATGAGCTGGGCGTATCCGGAAATGATGGTCATCGGGGTGCGGATGTCGTGCAGCACGCCGGCCAGCATTTGGCCCAGCGCCGCGAGCCGGCCTTCCTTTTCGCGCTCCTCCTTGGCGCGCGCGAGCTGGATGGCGCGCGAGGCCTGGCCCGCGATGAGGGTGAGGAGCATGCGGTCGTCATCGGTGAACCCGGCCACGTCGTCCGAGCCGTCGTCGGCCTGGCGGTTGATGATCTCGATCGCCCCGAGCGTCTCCTCCGCGGCGACGAGCGGCGC
>SLNH01000224.1 GCA_007133195.1 Nannocystineae bacterium
CCGCCAGCGCCGAGTTGATCGCGATCATGTCGTCGTTGCGGGAGATCGTAACCGGATCGTTCGTAAACTCGCTCGGTCTCAGCTCTACGGCAGGGTTGTCGTGCGCCCACTCGTATAGGCGACGGTCGCCCATGAGAAACGAGGTGACGAGCTTGCCGGGGAGTAGGCTCTTATTTCGGCCGGTCACGACCCCGGACTCCACGAGATCGATGACGCCGCCGGAGAGCATCTCGGTGTGAACGCCGAGGTGGCGGTGGCCTGACAGCGCGTCGAGGACGGCGTGGGGGATCTTGCCGATCCCGGTTTGAATCGTGGCCCCGTCGGGGATGAGGGTGGCGACGTGTCGGCCGATCTCTCGCGCGACCTGATCGACCGGCTCCGCTTCGAGCGCGGGGAGCGCACAGCTCACCGGGATCAGGTGATCGATGGCGTCTACGTGCAGGAACGAGTCCCCGAGCGTGCGGGGCATCTGGTCGTTTACCTCGGCGATGATGAGCGACGCGGTATCGACTGCCGCGCGGACGATGTCTACAGACACCCCGAGGCTGACGTAACCGTGAGCGTCGGGTGGGCTCACTTGAATGAGCGCGACGTCGATGCGAACCCGTCGCCTGCGAATGAGCTCCGGGATCTCGAACAGAAACACGGGCATGAAGTCGGCTCGCCCTTCTTGGACCGCGTTTCGGACGTTGTCGCCGATGAAAAACGCCATGTGGCGAAAGCGCTGCTCGAGCCCAGGAGCCACGTAGGGCGCCGCGCCGAGCGTGAGGAGGTGGACGATCTCGTTGTCGGCGAGATGTTGGCCTTCGGTGATGAGCGCCTCGACGAGCCCCTCCGGCTCGGCAGCCCCGGAGCCCACGAGGATTCGGCGGCCTGGCTGAATCTCGCCAACGGCGCGAGCGTAGGTGCTGGTGATCGCCATTCAAGTTCTCGGTCGCGGCGAACGCGTTCCCGCAGGGTGTGCTGAACACGCACATTGCAAATCCCTTGCCTTCGGCGCGGTTTCACCAGATGCGCTTGTGACCAGGCGCCGCCAGCACGCACGTACGTAGGCAAGCCAATTGCGATGCTCGGCTCCCTTGGGCGCGGCGATAACGGCGATGCTTCCCACACGGGCGGCGCCCCGCCGGTTTCCTGCGCCCGAGGCGGGCTTGCCGCCCGCCGCGGCGTCCGGCATCCTTGCGCAATGCCGAAGGAGCCGTGATGCTGCGACGATTCCGCCTCTATCGGTTCGTGCGCACATCGCTCGCCATCGCGGCCGCGATCGTCCGCTACGGGTGGCTGCTCGCGCGAGCACGGATCCCGGGCGTGCGGCCGGCTCAAACGGCGTGGGATCGGGCCCACGAGCGGACCGGCCGCGCGATCTACCGCCAGGCGACCCGCTTGGGCGGGGCCTACGTGAAGTTCGGCCAAATTCTCGGCTCGCGGGGCGATGTGCTCCCCGAAGCGTTGGTGGCGCCGCTGCGGGGTTTGCACGATCGCGTGCCGGCGCGGCCGTTTTCCGAGATGCGCCGCCACGTGGAGGGCGAGCTCAAAGGGCGCATCGAGGACGTGTTTGCGCACGTGAGCGAGGAGCCGATCGCGGCCGCGTCGCTGGCCCAGGTCCACCGCGCCACCCTGACAGACGGGGAAGACGTGGTGCTCAAAGTGCAGTACCCAGAGGCGCAGCGGCTGTTTCCCGGGGATCTGGGCAACATGCGGCGCGGCGTGCGCGCGGCGAGGCTCCTCAACCGGCGCCTCGATCTGCGGCCGCTCGCCGACGAGCTCGCCGAGTTCGTGTGCCTCGAGCTCGACTTCTCTCGCGAGGCCGAGTCCACCCGCCGCATCGCGACCCAGTTCGAGCGCGATCCATCCGTGCGGATACCGAAGGTGTACGCAGCGTGCAGCACCAGCCGGCTGCTCGTCCTCGAGTATCTCGAGGGAGCCAAGCTCACCGAGCCGGAGCGCCTGCGCGAACGCGGCGTCGATATGCGCGCACTCGCGGACAAGATCGCGTCCATGTACTTGGAAATGATCTTCGAGCATGGCTTTTTCCAGGGAGATCCTCACCCGGGTAACATGCTCGTGTTGCCAGACGGTCACCTGGCGCTTTTGGATTTCGGGCTCGCCAAGGAGCTCCCTCCCGGTTTTTCCGACGCCGTCGCGGCGCTCATCTCGGCGGCGATGGCGGGAGACGAGGCGCGCGTTCGCGAGGCGGCGCACCGCGCGGGCTTTCCCGTAGGCGACCGGGCGGGCGACCTCGCGCACGTGGTGCGCACCCTGGCCGGCGACCGAAGTGGCGGCCCGAGGCGCCTGTTCGATGCGCTCGACGGCGGCGCGCTCAAAGGGGCGCCGCCCCACTTCGCGCTCATCGTGCGCGCGCTGGTCATCCTCGCCGGCCTCCTCCATCGGCTCGCCCCCGAACAGCCGATCCTGCAGTCCGCGATGGCGCGCGCGCTGGCCGGCGTGCTCGCCCGGCCCGCCGAGGGCTCCGCCCAAGCGAGCTGATCGTCGCGCCCCGCGGGCGGAGTTACCCGCCCGGCGTGGCGAGGGCGCGCGCGGCGGCGTCGAGCCCGATCACGGCGCGGGCGAGCCGCGCGTAGTCGAGCGTGTCGGGAGTATCCGTGGGCATGTGGTAGTGCGGGTTTCGAAACGGGGCGGTCCCCGTGACCATGATGGCCGGATATCCAGCTTGCCAAAACGCCCAGTGATCTGACCAGCCCACCCCCGGGACCCAACTGGGCAGCGCCGCCCCTTCGGACGGCAGCGCCGCGGCGCGGCGAAACGCCCCGATCGCTTCGCGCACCTGGCCGCGCGAATCCAGGTTTCCGACAAAGCCGAGAAAGTTCCCCCGCGAGGGATAAAATGCGCCCACGAGGGGCGGGTAGGACTGGCTACCCTCCGCGTCGTCGAAGTAGCCGATGGACTCCAGGCTCACCATGACCGCGATCTCGTCCCCTTTCGCCCGGCTCCTTTTGGCGTACACGAGGCTCCCCATCCCCTCGCTTTGGAAAAACGGCTGCTCTTCGTTCGCGAAGAACACATAGCGCACGGTGCGGGGCAACTCTGCAGCGGACAAGCGGCCGGCGAGCGCGACGAGCGCCGCGACCCCGCTGGCGTTGTCGTCCGCTCCCGGACTCCCTGGCACCGTGTCGTAGTGCGCCCCCAAAACCACGATTTCGTCCGGCTCCTCGCGCCCTCGAACCTCGACCTCGACGTTGTGAAACGTCTCGCCCTCGTACTCGTAGCTGTACCGCTCGGGCCGAAGCCCCTTGCGCTCGAGCCGGTTTTTCAGCCAGCTTACGCTCCGCTCGAGACTCTCGGGGCGCGCGGCGTGACGGGGGCCGATGTCCGCGGCGAGCGCGTTCACGTCCCGCTCGAGGGAGCGCGCGAGCGCCTTTTCTTCCTGTCCCAGCGCCGGGAGCTCGCCGGTAAACGATGTGCTCGGCATGCGGATCATGATCACGTAGGCGATCGCGAGCGCGAGAGCGCACACGAGCGCGAGGATGCCTGCCGCGATCGCAACCCGGCGCCGGCGCGAGACGCGCATGCATGCTTATCGTGACCCCGCTGCGGGCGGTTGTCGATCTGGAGCGTAGGAGGAGCCGCGTCGAGGGGCCCCGAGGCGATCGCGCCCCCTCTGCGGCATTCCGGGCGCTGCGCGCCACGACGGGCGCACCACGTCCCCCCTGCCGCTGACCATCCCCCGGAAGCATTGCCCGGAGCGGCCATGCCATTGCCTGGCGCACATGAAAAAAGGGGCCCGGTTGCCCGGGCCCCTTTCAGCGTCTTCTTCACAACATCTGGCCAAGGCCAGAGGTTAACCGCCAGGGGTTAACCGAGGTTTCCCTCCGTGGTTAGAGTACACGATGGATCCATTGCGCTTTTCACCTCCCCTGGCGTTTCGCCAGCGCCTAACTGTAGCGGCCCGCTCGTGTCGCACGACCCCGTCGGGCGAGCCCCGCGCGGCGATCGCGGCAGCGGCTCCCGGGTTAGGCGTTCGTTGTGGGTCTTCCTCGACCCCGTCGCAGGCCACCTCCGCGGCGCCAACATCGACACACCGCGCGGTGCCGCCCGGCGACTGTCCAGCCGGCGAATATCGAACCAGACAGTCACACAAATAGTGTAAAGCCAGCATCGCCGAAACGCCAGGACGATTCCCGCGGGCGCCCGCGCGCCTATCCTCCGCCGCGCGGATCCGTGCTACGAATTCGGCGATATCCGACCAGGCACGCCTACATCTGCTCGGTGAGCGCCGCCATGACGAACCCGAACACAAAGCTTGAGACCTTCGCCAACCCGCGCCCGGCGAGGCGCTACGAGATCCGCTTCGAGTGCCCCGAGTTCACCTGTTTGTGTCCGATGACCGGCCAGCCGGACTTCGCCACGCTCTACGTAACGTACGTGCCCGACGAGCTCTGCGTAGAACTCAAATCGCTCAAGCTCTACCTGTGGAGCTACCGCAATGAGGGCGCGTTCCACGAGGCGGTGGTCAATCAGATCCTAGACGACCTCGCGACCGCCGTCCGGCCTCGCGAGTTGAAAGTGACCGGCGAGTTTTACGTTCGCGGCGGTATTCGCACCACCGTCGCCGCCGAGCTCGAGCCGCCGTCGCCGCCGAGCTCGAGCCGCGCACCTAGAACGTAAAGATCTGGTCGGGCGTGCGCTTGACGCGGCTCGCCGCCGGCGTGCGCTTGCGCGCGACCGGTTCTGCCGCCGTCGCGACCGGCTCGGGGAGCGGAGGGCTGTAACTGAGAAAGTCGCCGATGCGGCGCTCGATGAACTGGCTCATCGAGATGCCGTTGGCTTCGCAGTACGTCTTGAGCCGCTCATACGTGTTCTTGCTTACACTGATGCTGCGCCGCGTCTGCTTCTTGGCCATGATTCTTGAATACGCCATTTGTAGTGGGTCGTCAAGGAGCACCTACCAGATGTCCGCATCCGCTACGAGCCGCGGGCCGGAGTGTCCGCGAGCTCCGCATCCCAGGTGCGGGCTCATACGTGCCAACCCAACCCAGCCGGCATACAAGCGGTCGGGTCACCTGATGCCGCGCCGCTCGCCGCTCGCATGGGCGCGCGTCGCGCCGCGTTTGGCGATGAATGCGCCGGCTTCGCGGAGCCGGCGCGCGCTGGTCAAAGTGCCAGCGCCATTCGCATGGCCCGCTGGCCGCCTTCGTAGCAGCCGTGGTCCTCCTCGAGGACCTGAAACCCCGCCCAGGCGAATAGACGTCGGCCCGCCTCATTGGTCTCGGCGACGGTGAGCCGCATCTCTGGCACATCGCGGTCGCGTCCGGCGAGGCGCGCCAGGTGAATCGCGTAACGCAGGAGCTGGCGACCGAGCCCTCGGCGCTGGAATCTGGGGGCGACCGCGATGGCTAGCAGGTCGGCCACGTAGGCGCCCGGCGCGCCCGGCTCGTAAAACCCGAGCAAGATGAATCCCCGACGACAGTTCCTGCCCTCTTCGGGAGCTTCCTCGACGTAGGCGAGCACGCCGGTGTGCTCCAGCCAGGTCGGAATGATCGTCGCGTAGTCGCCCAAAGGGCGATAAACATCGGCCGCCGTATCGCGAATCCAACCGTGGTCGGCCGGCGTTGCGCGACGTATCACCACCGAAAATTACCTCGAAGCCCCGCGAACCGCTAGGCGCCACACGCCGCGGCGCTCAGCGGTGGGCGGGGCTTCGAGGTGCACGTCAGCCCGAAAGGCGGGCTTAGTGCTGACCGACGCGCGGCCGCTCCTCCCCCGAGTCTGACGAGCTCTGAGCGGGCTTTGGTGCTGCTCGCTCATGTTGGATCGTAGACGAGATCATAGAAGTGGGAGCGGCAGGCGACTCGACTTGGGGCGGGGACTCCGCCACCTCGGGCTGCGCAGCGTCGGCGCTCGCCGCCTCCGCTTGCTCCCGATTCGCCTCCTCGACGAGTTCCCGCATCGTGTAGCGTCCAGGTGCCGTCCGAATGAACCGCGAGGTCTCTCCTTTTCTCTTGATGTCCATGGAGAGATCGCGCGCGACGACCGTATCGGGCGTCTTGGATTTCGTCGGCAACCGTTCGCCGGCCTGCTCGACGATCTCGCGGACCGACATCGGGACGCGGGTCGTACGCAGGATTTCCTCGACAACAGCCAGCGTGCTCATCTGCCTCTTTACCTCCCCCTAGAATCGACCCCGCACGCATCGCGCAGGCGCCGTCCTGAAGTTGGTAGCCTGCCAGGTACCGCCTCCGAGGCCACATATCCTAGCGAGGAAAATCCGCTGTACCAGTCTTGACAGTGAGGTTTTGCGAGCGAATTTGACAGGATCGCGAAATCGCCGCGGAAAACAACTCGAGGAGGAGTCCGGATTTCCAGATCGCGTCCGCGCGCCCAGCGTCGCACCTGCGAAGCGCTCGCTCTGGCATCGAATCAAGCCCGCGCAAAAACGCGGACCCGGCGCTCACGCTCCACGAGACGGGCGGACGCGTGGACCGCACAGGACGCTAGCGGCCGGCGCGCCGGCCGCCGCCGCATCACGATCGCGTCGGCGCAGGTTGAATTCGGGTGATCTCGCCCACCTCGTCGGGCCGATCGAGATCCTCGGCGAGCTCCTCGGCGAGGTCCCACATGTCGAGGATCATCCCGTCATCGACCCGCTCTTCGCGATCGGCGTAGCCTCGCCGATCCCCCATGCGCCGCTCCCGAGGGAGCACCCGCCCGTCCGGGGCGCCCACGCGCCGCTGCCCGCGTCGCCGCTCCCTCGACAGCGCGGCTCGAATTCCAGCCAGCGAGCGCGGCAGCGGCTGCAGTTTTCCCACCCGCGCAGCGCAGCTGTGACACATCGGCAACCACGATCTCCACAGCTCGACGCTCTTTAGAAAGTCGCGGCGTCGCTCGTTGCATATACAGCAGCTCGCCCCTAGGCCCACGGGCCTCGACTCCACGAAGCGGCTGTAACATCCCCAACAACGCCCGCGCCGCAACTCGGAGACGCGCGCTCCACAGACTTCGCATGTGCTCATAGGAACCTCCGCGCAATCGCACGCATCACAGATGCGGCGCGCAAGCGCCGCGCCTGAGAGCGAAACGGCCTCCCTCCCGGGTAGATCGGCGGTGCGAGGCGGGCAACTTTTTCGCCGCGGGCGCGATGGCGCGCGCGACCATCCGCTCGCCCAGTGACGGCGCCGCAGGCTCGAGGTAGGCTGATGCGTGGCCTCGACTCGCGCACGCGCTCGCGCCCCGTGGTCGGCATCGAAGGTACAGACGGCGCTCAGGTGCCCGCGCGAGTTCCACTATCGCTACGTCGATCGCCTTCCCGAGCCGGAGACCATGCCGGAGACCCGGATCGGCAAGGCGATCCACAGCGCGCTCGAAGACGCGCTGCAAGGTCGGCCGCTCGAGCGCGCGCTCGAGCGCGCCCGGCCGACGCTCGACAGCGAGGCCGAGAGGCAACGGTTTGACACGCTTAGTCCGGCGATCCCGGCGTTCGTCGCCCGCATCCAGGGGTTTCGCCGACGCAGGCGCGTAGGGCGCGAGCTCGTCGAGCACCAGCTCGCCGTGCGCGACGATTTGAGCACCACGTCGTTTTTCGCGCCCAACGCGTTTTACCGCGGCGTGTTCGACGCTGCCTACGTCTACGACGACGACCAGCTCGCGATCGTCGATCACAAAACCGGCGTTCGCCATCCGCGCGCGAGCATCGTCGAACAGCTCCAGGGCTACGCCGTGCTCGCCGCGGCGCACATCCGCTCTGTGCGCCGCGTGTGGCTCGGGGTGCATTGGGTCGCGCACGGTTCGGTGGAGTGGGCCCCGCCCCTCACCTATGGAGAGATCAACCAGCACCTGTTCCCGCCGCTCATGGACAACATCGAAGCGGCGGCACTGGCCGTGGACGACGGGCCGCGGCCTAACCCTACCGAGTGGTGCCTGCGCTGCAGTTATCGATCGATCTGCCCCGAGGGCCGGGCGGCGCGGCTCGAACCCGTGGAGGACGAGGAACCGAGCGCGGAGTTTTGAGCGCGAGCCGTTTTCGTCTACTCGCCGCCACGGACAAGAGATCGAGGACGACTTGGGTTACGAGCTCTCGCCTTCGCGACGATCATCGTCCCCGGAGCTTTCGGCATCGCCAGCCTCGGCCTCGTCACGCGCCTCGTCGCCTCCCGCCTCGTCACGTCCGGACTCGGCCTCGTTACCTTCCGCCTCGTCGTCCCGAGCCTCGCTGCGAGCCTCGTCATCATCGCCCGCGGATTCGCCCCGCGCCACCGCCTCGAGCTCGGCGACCCGCGCGCGCTCGCTCGGGGCGACGAGGTTGATCTCACACGATCCGTACCCGCCTTCGATCTGAAGGAAGATCTCCGCCTTGTCGCCGCTCCAGCGCAGGGCCGACTCCGAGCGCTCGTCCGGATCACCGAGCTGCTGCACGAACACGTACTCGACCTCGGCCGGATCGCAGACGCGCATGGCGAGCAAGATCTCCACGAGAGGCGCATCATCGCCGTCGCCTCGAAAGTAAAGGTCCACCGAGGCGCTGTGTTCACCGATCGCCAGGGACGGATTGTTGTGGCACCAAGTCAGCTCGTCTTGCGCCGTGCAAAACCCCGCGGCGTCCGCCAGCGTGGTGCGCTCTAGCCTGTAGTCGCCGACGCCGTCGACGTCGCGATCGCGCTGGCAGCCGGCGATCACCGCGGCGAGCGCGAGGACGCCGAGCAGGCTTCGCCATCGGGACATCACACACCACACCATGCCCCCAAGGTTAGCCGGCGCCGGGCGTGCTACGCCATGGAAATGCCGCGCCGAGATTGCCGCCGCCGCGCCCATCGTGAAAGCCGCGGCGCAGCATCCGGAATCGCGGCCATGGCCGCCGTGGCGCTCGCGTTCGCGGCCTCCCCGGCCTCCGGGGGGCCTCCCGCGGACCCGCCGAGTGGTGAGGCGGCGGGGCCGGCGCCCGCGCCGCTCGCCGCGCCGGACGTCGATCGCGCCCGCGAGCTCTATCACGACGCTTGCGCGCCGTGTCACGGCGCCGACGGGCGAGGCGATGGGTTCCGCGCCTCCGAGCTCGAGACGGCGCCGCGGAGCTTTCACGACGCAGACAGCATGGACGAACTGTCTGTCGCCGACGCCTACGCGGCGATCACATCCGGCGTTCCGGATACCGAGATGGCATCGTTTCGCATGCTGCCCGCCGAGGCGCGCTGGAGCCTCGCGTTCTTCGCGCTGTCACTGCGCCACGACGAGGCGCAGGCCGAGCGCGGGGCGCGCGTGCTGTCGCGCCGCGATCGCGCCGTGCCTCCGAGCCTCGGGGCGCTTGCCCGCCTGCGCGACGGCGAGCTCAAAGCCAAAATTTCAGCTGACGGCGCGACCGATGAGGACGCGGCGGCGGCCGTCGCGGCGCTTCGGCGCGATCCCGCGGACTACCTGCGCCGCGCCCCGCTGTCCCGCCTGCGCGAGGGAATCGCGGAGGCTGTCCGCGAGGCGCACCGGGGCGAGCGCGAGCGCGCCGAGCGCCAGGCGGCGCGCACCCACAGCCGCGCGTTCGACGCGACCTCGCCGCTCGTCGAGGCGCCCGCGCGCGCGGAGATGGGGCGCGCGATCGCGGAGCTTCGGCGAGCGCTCG
>SLNH01000231.1 GCA_007133195.1 Nannocystineae bacterium
TCGATCGCGGCGCCCGGCGTGCTGCTCAAGGCCGAGGCGATCGTGTCGCCGGACGTGCTCGTGCGGTATTTCGGCTCCGGCGACGCCGCGGGCATCGAGCACCAGCTCGCGTATCACAACGCGCTGATGGTGCTTCTTTGGAGCAGCGTGGCCGAGCGGCGCGCGGTGCTGATGACCCGCGCCTTGCAAGCGCTCCCGCCGATCCCCGCGCGATGCGCGTGGGTGAGCTACGTCCGCTGTCACGACGACATCGGCTGGGCGGTGCGCGACGAGGACGCCGCCGCGGTCGGGCTGTCCGGCCCCGCGCACCGCGCGTTTCTGAGCGACTTTTACAGCGGCCGATTTCCCGGCTCGTTCGCCTGGGGGGAGGCGTTTCAGCACAACCCGAAGACGGGCGATCGGCGGATCAGCGGCATGCTCGCCTCGCTCGCCGGGCTCGAGGCGGCCGAGAAGGCCGGCGACGCCGAGGCCGAGGATCTGGCCGTGCGCCGCGCCTTGCTGCTCTACGGGGTGATCTTCGCGTACTCCGGCATCCCGCTCGTCTACATGGGCGATGAGGTCGGCCTTCCCAGCGATCGCGGCTATACCGCCGAGCCGGACAAGGCCGACGACAACCGCTGGCTGCACCGGCCGCGTATGGATTGGGCGCGCGCCGAGAAGCGTCACGAGCGCGGGGCGGCCGGGCGCATCTTCGCCGGGATGAGGCGGCTGGCGAACGCGCGCAAGCGCGCGCCGAGTCTGCACGCGGAGGCGGCTTGCGAGGCGGTGTGGACGGGGAACGCGCAGGTTTTCGGCCTTTTGCGATCGAGCGCGCGCGGGCGCCTGCTCGTGCTCGCCAACGTGAGCGAAGCGCCGCAAGCGGTTGCGCGCGACGCGATCGCGGACCTCGGCGTCGCGGCGCCCTGGGTCGATCGCCTGCGGAGCGAGCCGTGGGCCGCGGACGGCGCCGTGGAGCTCGGCCCCTACGACGTGCTGTGGCTCGAGTCGGCGGATGCCGGCCACTGAGCGCCGCGCGCGTCTTCGCGCGAGACTACACGCCGCAGCGCTCGTTTGCTAACCTCGCAAATTCCATGCGGGGCACCAGGGTTGGAAACTATAGCGTCCTCGACAAGCTCGGGGAGGGTGGGATGGGGCAGGTCTTCGTCGCGGAGCACGTCGCGATGGGGAAGCGGGCGGTGGTGAAGGTGCTCTTGCCGTCGCTGTCGTCGAACCAGGAGCTCGTCAGCCGATTTTTCAACGAAGCGCGGGCTGCCACACGGATCAGCCACCCTGGCATCGTCGACGTGTATGACTTCGGGAGCTCGGCCGACGGTCGCGCGTTCATCGTCATGGAGCTGCTCGAGGGCGAGCCGCTGTCGAATGCGCTGCACCGCGAGGGGCCGCTGGATATCGCGCGGATAGCGCGCCTTGGAACTCAGATGTGCGACGCCCTGGGGGCGGCGCACGCCCAGGGGATCGTCCACCGCGACCTCAAGCCGGAGAACGTCTTTCTGGCGCGCGATTCGGCGGTGCCTGGCGGCGAGCGAGCCAAGATTTTGGATTTTGGCATCGCCAAGCTCGAGGGCGATGGCGAGGCCTCGCTCAAAACGCGCACCGGAGCGCTTTTGGGGACGCCGACCTACATGTCGCCCGAGCAGTGCAAGGGCGCGGGCGCCATCGACTGGCGAAGCGATATCTACGCGATCGGTTGCATCCTCTTCGAGATGTTGACGGGCCGCCCGCCCTTTTCGGGCGGCGGTTTCGGCGAAATCATCTCGGCGCACATCGCGAACGCGCCACCCAGGGCGTCCGCGCTGGCGGAAAACGTTCCGCCGGAGCTGGACGAGCTCCTCGCGCGCACCCTCGCCAAAGATGTGCGCGAGCGGCCTCAGTCGATGCACGAAATCGCGCACGCGCTGTCGCTGGTGGAGCCATCCCTCCACGCCCACGGTTCGCCTGCGGCGGGGTACGCACCGGGTGCCCCTCATCCTTCGGCGGCCCAGGGGGTGTCCGCATCAGCGCCGCCGCTCCCGGTGGCCGCCAATCCCTCGACCCTGCAGGGCGCGGCCGGTGTGCAGGCGCCCACGGAGGCCGGCAGCTCGGCCAAGTGGACGGCTCTGGCGGTTGCGTCGGTGGTCGCGCTGGCTGTCGCCGCCGTGGTCACCATCGCGGTGGTGTTCGACGGCGGCGAGGGCGCCGCGAGCGCGCCGGCAGCAAACGCCGACGCCGCCGGAGATGTCGAGGAGATCGACGCGGCCACGGAGCTGACGGCCGACGACCGTTGGGACGAGGCGCTGGAGGAGCGGCGCGAGGCCCTCGGCGTCGACGCGCTCGGCGAGCAAGCCTCTTCGCTGTCCGCGCAAGCCATCAGCGACGGAAAGGACCTATTCGGACAAGCGGAGTACGAGGAGGCGATCGAGCGGTTTCTCGACGCGTACGCATACGACCCATATGTCGATAGTCTTTTCAATCTCGGCTACACCTATTACATGATTGGCGAGTGTCAGGCGGCCGCGTTTTTCGTTCAGCGCACTCTGCGCAAGGGCGAGAGCGAGGACCTTTTGGACAAGGCCGAAATGCTCGCCGGGCTTATCGACGACGAAGGAGATTGCGAGCCCCGGGCGCCCGAGTTGGACGGCGTTGTCGGCGCTAAATCGCCGGGCGACGATTGCCCTCGCGACTGTAACCCTGCGAAGCGCGATGCGGACGGATGCTGCCCGGACTACACTGGTGGAGACGAGCCCGGTGCCGCCGAGGATGCCCAGGTCGAGAGGGCGCAGGAGGCCGCGCGTGCGGGTAACTTCGAGCGGGCGCTGGAGCTTTGCGAGGCGGTCGCGCAGCGGACCCCCGACCACGCCGAGGCGAACATGGTCTGCCTGATCAGCGCGTGCAACTTGGGGAACGTGTCGAGGGCCGAGCACTACATGTCGCGGGTCGGCGAAGACCAACGAGTGCATGCGCAACAGGTTTGCGTCCGGCACGGGGTCCACTTGGGCGAACCCATGGACTGAACAAAGCACAGGGTCGCCGGCGTGCCGACGTGGGGCCCAGCAGCTTGAACCAGTCCCAGTCACAAGGGACAGGATGGCCGAAGGTTCGCAGATGCCCGCGCCCGGCGATCCGCGGTCATGCCTGATGTGGTGCTCCCGTAGCCCAGTCACATGGCTTCTTCGACGACGTTATTGGCCGTTCGGTGGGCGCCGAGATCGTAAACGTCTCCAAAACCGTTTCGCTGCAGGAGGTCGGCGGCCTGGGCGCTGCGGTTTCCGCTTCGGCAGTACAGCACGACCGGATCTTCGCCGTTACCGATGTCCTCGAGCCGATTGGCAATGTCCTGGAGCGGAACATTCTTCGCGCCATCGAGGCCGTTCTTTGCGTACTCCCGAGGGGTGCGCACGTCAATCAGGCGGGCGTCGCCGTCCTCGAGGGCCATTTTAGCAGCCTGTCTTTCGTCGGCGTCCGGTCCCGCGTGGCCGAAGCCGGATTCGTTGGCAACGATGAAAATCGTCACAGCCGTGGCTGCGATGATGAGGATGAGCTTGTTGGCGGTCATAAGGAGACGGCGGTGCAGGGTTGGTTGAATCCTCAACGGGGGGCGCCTACCCACGAAAGCTAGGCGCCGGCAACAATCGACAGGATGTCAGGGCGACTGCGAGACGTTCAGATGAAGGGCCCGAGCTGGTGGGAGCGAAGCAGGCGTGGGGCCCTCAATCGCGATGAATCGCGGCGCGGCGAGCTCAGCGGTTCGTTCGCGTGGAACAAACGACAACGTCGATGCCGCCATAGTTTCACGCTTAATTAGCGTATGCTAAATTAGCACCGTCTTGTGCTATGTCAAGGGCCAGGGCACGCCCATGGCCGAGGACGCGAGCTGGCGGGCCCCGATTTGCCCCCACGACCCACCCTGAGTCCCATGTCGAGTTTCGTAGATCCGGACAGTCGGCGCTCCCTCGTTCGGAACCTCGTGGCCGGGACCACCACCGCCGTGGTCCTGATCCCGCAGGCGATGGCCTATGCCCTCGTCGCCGGGCTCCCGCCGATCCACGGTCTTTACGCCTCCGTCTTGCCGCTCGTCGTCTATGCCCTCATCGGGCGGTCCAGGCAACTGGCCGTGGGGCCCGGCGCCATCGACACCCTGCTCGTGGGGGCGGCGCTCGGCGCGATGCACATCGTCGATGAACAGACCTACGCGGCCTGGGCGGCCCTGCTCGCCGTCATGGTCGGCGCCATCCAGGCGCTGCTCGGGCTTTTGCGCGCGGGCTTTCTCGTCAATCTCCTCTCGCGGCCCGTCATAAGCGGGTTTACGACCGCGGCCGCCCTCACGATCGCGCTCAGCCAAGTTCGCCACCTTTTGGGCTTCGAAGCGCCCGCCGGCAGTGGATTTTTCGAGATCGCCGGCAACGTCGCCCGCAGCATCGGCGACATCCATGGTCCCACCGCGGTCGTCGGCCTGGCCTCCGCAGTGGCGCTCGTCTCGCTCAAGCGATGGCGCAAAAACTTCCCCGGGCCGCTGTTTGTCGTCGCCGTCTCCACGTTGGCCACGGCGTGGCTGGGCCTTGAGGAGCGAGGTGTGCGCGTCGTCGGGGACGTCCCGGCCGGGCTCCCCGCGTTTCAGCTTCCGGCCGTCGATGCGGACACCGTGCTCTCGCTTTTGCCGACCGCCGTCACCCTGGCCCTCATCGGCTACCTGACCATCATCTCCATCGGCCAGACGTTCGCGAATCGCAATGGCTACGAAATTCGGCCAAGCCGCGAGCTCTTCGCGATCGGCGGAGCCAACTTCGCCGCGGGTGTCAGCCAGGGATTTCCCGTCTCCGCGAGCTTCTCCCGTTCCGCCGTGCACGCCGGCGGCGGCGCCACCAGTCCGTACGCCCTTATCGTGGTCTCCGGCTGGGTCGCTTTGACGCTCTTGCTGTTCACCGGCCTCTTGCAGCACCTACCCACCGCCACCCTCGCGGCCATCATCATCACCGCCGTCCTCGGGCTCACAGACTTTCCCGAGATCCGACGTCTCGCTCGCGTCAAGCGGGCCGATATGTGGCTCCTCCTCATCACCTTCACCGCGACCCTGCTCGTCGGCATCGAGCAAGGCATCCTCGCCGGGGTGGCCAGCTCCCTGATGCTCTTCATCTACCGAACGACGCGTCCCCACGCCGCCGTGCTCGGCCGCGTCGAAGGCACCCGCGACTACCGCAACCTGCGCAATTACCCCGATGCAATCACCCTACCCGGCGTCCTCATCGTACGGATCGACGCGCAATTCTACTTCGGCAACGTGACCTTTCTGCGCGAGTTTTTGCGAAGGCAGGAGGCCGAGCTAAGCGCGCCGCTGCGTGCCGTCATCATCGAAGCCTGCAGCCTCAACCAGCTCGACAGCAGCGCAGAGGCCGCCCTGCGAGAGCTCGCCGCGGCATACGTCGCCCGGGGCGTCGCCCTGAAGTTCGCGAACGTCAAGCGCCCGGTGGCCGACGTCATGCGGGCCTCTGGGCTGTGGCATCTCGTCGGCGAACACAACATCCACATGAACGTCCACGATGCCGTGCAGTCACTGGACGTATACGAAGGAGCGGACTGAAGAGCAAAAAGGGGTCACGCGATGCCAAGCCAAGCGCAAAAAGGGGTCACGCGATGCCAAGCCAGGCACGCGAAATCAGAGGCAGCCTAGCCGGAAATGACAAAATCCAATAAATCGAGATTCTGTGACTTGCCATAACTCGGCGGTTCCACGGGCGCGGTACGACGCAAGCTTCAGCGCCGGGTGGGACGGCGAATCGTGGAGCTTGGTCGCGCTCCGGGGCCCGATAAGGCAGCGTCGTCGTGGGGTCGGAAGTGGCGAGACAGGCGGCGGTGGCGGAGGTAAAACGAGCGAGTGACCGAGCTCGACTCCGCCAGCTGCGACCGCTCGATCGGGGGGCGCGACCGAGCCTTCAAGGGGGTGTTCTTTGTGGGCGTGACGACGACGGGCGTGTACTGGCGGCCAACTGCCCGGCGCAAACACCCGGTCGCGCTGCGTGTTCTTCGCCAGCGCCGCCGCGGCCGAGTGGGCCGAATTTCGAGCCTTGTTTCGCTGCCGGGCCGAGCTCGCGCTCGGCCTCGCGAACGTGGATTCACCTCCGAGGCTAGAATGGACCTCGGGTGCGCCCTCGCGCAGGGATGTTGACGTGTCCGCCACCGCGTTCGCCACCATCGAAACCCCGATAGGACCGCTCGAGCTCATCGCGACGAGCGCCGCGCTTACTGGGGTGCATTTTTCTGGCCGCGCGCCCACAGGCGCATCGACGGCAGCGGTCACGGCCGCCGAGCATCCGGTGCTGAGCCTGGCCGCCCGCGAGCTCACCGAATACTTCGCCGGAGATCGGCAGCACTTCACGGTGCCGCTGTCGCTCCCACTGTCGGGTGGCGGCACGCCGTTTCAACGCCACGTCTGGCAGCTCCTCGCCGAGATCCCCTACAGCGCCACTTGGTCGTACGCCGACCTCGCCCGCGCCGCCGGCCGCCCGCGCGCCGTCCGCGCCGTGGGCGCCGCCAACGGCAAAAATCCCCATTCCATCATCGTGCCCTGCCACCGCGTCATCCAAACCGGCGGCCAGCTCGGCGGCTACGGCGGCGGGCTCGAGCGCAAGCGCTGGCTGCTCGCCCACGAGGGCGCGGTCCCGAGCCTGCCCGGCCTTCTTCCCTGATCGGCGATCCGCGGCGGCCGCTTCAGGCCGGCTGCCCGTGGCGTAGCTCCGGGCAGCGGCCACCTCGGTTCACGCCCGCAGGCGACCGACGGCCTCGCGCTCGGGAGGGTTCGACTCGAGGTCGCGTCCGGCCGGCGGATCGGATGGGGCGTCATGGGCTGCAGAATCGCTCGTTTCGGGCAGCTTGAGGACTGGCCTAAGCGCTTTTTGAATATTTTCGAGGCAGCTTCCGCCAACCTGTTCGTGCGCGAGCGGCATCTGTCGCTCGAAGCCGCTTTCGGTGCGCCAGTGGAGCCGCAATGCGGCTCGGCGTGTACGGTTTTCCGTACCGGGAAGCTCGCGGCAGCTGAGCCGCGTAACGGCGTCGAGGGGAACCTCGATTCCCTCCGATGTTTGATCCTTCATGTCCGTCGGCAGGCTCAGCACGCCACGATCCTCGTCTATGATGGCGAGCGTATGGAGCCCCCGGATCTGCAATACGATATTCTTGACCATAGAGATGCCCCCCATGAACGCGATCGCCACAGCGGCGAACTTCAGCTGAAGCATGGAGATGGTATGTCCTCCCGCCCGAAAGAATCCCCAAAGCGCCTGTCCGATTATCAACATCGCACAGGCGATCACGCCCAAGCACATCGTACCGAAAGCGGCGTAGACGAGGGGAAGAGATTGTCGGCGGAGCCACACGCGGCTTCCTGCACGAGTAAGCTGGTAGTCCGCCGAGGTGGGCCAAGGAATTGTATTGTCACGCTTCGCGCGGTCCAGCACCAAGCCGTACCCGAAAAGCGAGACCAACATCGCCAGCACGGGCCACAGCACCGGAGCGATCCAGCTCGACCAGACCGTTGCGATTAGCAGTTCGGTACCCCAAATCCCCACGACCCGACAAGGCTACCACTGCGCCGGCAGTCTGAGGTAGCATCGGTGACCTCGAGATCGCGATGACCCAAATCGACTCGGAAAATCGGCTCGGCCCCGATGGCCCGGTGATGTGCAGAAGTTGCCGCGCCCCGGTTAGCTGGAACCCCGATATCGCCGCCCTCGATTGCGAGTATTGCGGTGACACCACGGCGGTCTCGGCACCTCCGTTGCCTCCGGCGCGCCCGCTGGCGACGGCAGATGCCCCGACGAACGAGGCGGCCGCCGCCCATCTTGGCCAGGTGCGGTGCGGGAGATGCGGGGCGCGGGCGCTCTTAGAGCCGCCCGTGGTCGCGGGGCCCTGCACGTTTTGCGGCGCGCCGACCGCGGTCGAGTCCGAAGCCGACTGTACGCTCAGCCCCGACGGCATCGCCCCGTTCACGGTACCACGCGCGCAGGTCGAGATCGCGCTTCGGCGCTGGCTGGGCGCGAGCTTCTTCGCTCCGAACGATGTGGCCTCGCTCGCGCGTGTCGAAGCGCTCACGCCGGTGTATATGCCGTGCTGGAGCTTCGACGAGGTGCGGGTGAAGGGATCGTGGCGAGCAGAGAAGTTTCGGCCTTTGCAGGAGGACAACGGCGAGGTCGTGACCGGGAAGATCGACACGACCTATCGGGACTTCTACCCTGTCTATGCGGGGACCGGTCTTCCGCCGGATGACTGGCGGCTCGTGCTTTCCGGCGACGACGAGGCGGTTTCCGGCTATCACCCGGGCTTCCTCAAGGGCCAGGCCGCCGAGGCAGCGTCGCGATCTGCGGCCGAGTGCGTTGACGATCTGCCGCCGATCATCGAAGGGCGCATCGAACCCGACTACAAACCCGAGCGATCGTATTCGTTCAAGGTCATGGGTCTCGAGGTCGAGGCGGTGTCATGCAGGCAGGTGCTCTTGCCCCTGTGGATCGCTGTCTTTCACTATCGCGGTAAGCTTTACCGCTGCTTGGTTGGCGGACACTCGGGCCTCGTCCATGGCGAAGCTCCCACGAGCGGGTTCAAGGTCACGCTCGCCGTCGTCGGCTTTACGATCCTTTCCGTCTTGCTGATCCTCGTGCTCGCGGTCAATTGCCCAAGCGCCTAAGCCGGCGTGAGCCTGCTGCTCCCGGCCAGCCGCTATTCCTCGCGCCTTACGCCACCAGCTTCGGATGGTTTCGCGGGCGCGGGCGAAGCTGCCCTCGTCCTGCTTGTCCTCGTAGCGCTCGCGCGCGCCGGGTGGCATCGTTTCGTCATGCCCCGGTACAGCGCAGGGTTTGTCACCCAGAGCGACGAGATCGAGGTCGATCGCCTGCCCGTGCGCGGCGAGCTTCCCGCGTGGCTCTCCGGCACGCTGGTTCGCAATGGTCCGGCGAAATTCGAGGTCGGCGCGCAGTCCTACCGTCATTGGTTCGACGGACTGAGCATGCTGCGCCGGTTTACATTCAGCGCGGGCGCGGTCTCCTATGCGAACAAGTATCTGCAAAGCCGCGACTACGAGCGGAGCACGAGCCAGAACAGGATCGCGATGGCGAGCTTCGCCACTGATCCGTGTCGCTCGATCTTTCAGCGCTTCTTGTCGGTGTTCTCTCCAAACGCGACCGACAACGCCAACGTAAACGTCGCCGTGCTCGCCGACCGCTACGTCGCGATGACCGAGACGCCGATGCCGATCGAGTTCGACCCTCACACGCTCGAGACTTTGGGCGTCTTCGACTACGAACGCGACGGCCTGAAGGTCGCCACCACCACGGCGCATCCGCACTTCGACCCGTGGCGCGGCGTTTTGAGCTATGCGACGCGATTTTCGCGCACCAGTGAGTACGTCGTCTACGCCGTGCCGCGAGGCCAGCGGAGGAGAGAGAGCCTCGCTACGCTGCGTGTGCGCAAGCCCGCCTACATGCACAGCTTCGGTATGACGGAGCGCTACGTGATCTTGGTCGAGTTTCCGCTCACGGTCGATCCGCTGCGACTCGCTGTGTCGGGCAGGCCCTTCATCGAAAACTTCGCGTGGGAACCCGAGCGCGGCGCGCGGTTTCACGTGATCGACAAAGACCGAGGGAGCGTTCGGACGCACCGCGGCGAAGCGTTCTTCGCGTTTCACCACGTAAACGCCTTCGAAAGAGGCGACGACGTGATCGTCGACATCGCCGCTTACCCGGACAGCGGGATCATCGATGCACTCTATCTCGACCGCTTGCGCGCTGGCTATCCGATCCCGGAGGCAGAGCTTCGGCGCTATTACCTGCGCCCCGGCGAAGAGGCCGCCGACTACGACCGCCTTATTGAGGATTCGTTCGAGCTGCCGCGCATTCACGACGAGCAGGTAGGCGGAGGCTCCTACCGCTACGCCTACGGCGTGAGCACGCGCCGCGAGACGCCGGGCGATTTTGCCAATCAGCTGCTCAAGGTCGACGTGCACGAGCGGGGCGTCCGCCGCTGGGCCGAGGAGGGCTGCTACGTAGGCGAGCCGGTGTTCGTCGCCGCCCCGGGCGCCTCGGCCGAGGACGAAGGCGTCGTCCTCTCCGTGGTGCTCGACGCGGACAACGACAGCGCCTTCCTCCTCGTGCTCGACGCGAGCTCCTTCGCCGAGCTCGCCCGCGCGGAGGCGCCCCATCGCATCCCCTTCGGCTTTCACGGGGCGTTCTTCGCAGACGACTAAAGCGGCGCCACACCGCCCGCCGGCGGCGGCAGCGATACTCCGCGCGCGTGAGCCGGCGGCCTCGGGCGAGCCCCGCCGACGCGTCACGCGCGGGGGCGGGCGCGGATCGCGAAACGCGCTCGCCCATCACCTTCAGCCCCCCTGTCGGATACACCCGTTCATCGAGCGATCACGACGGTGAACTCAAGGACCAGGTCAGAGATCGGTCGGGAGCTCGACGTCGCCCGTGATCGATCGCCGCGGGTCCGCCCCCCAGGAGGCAGGGCAGGGAGCTTTTCGTGTTAATTGCATTGACATGAAATATTCGCGTTACTATGATTGCCTCGAATCGGCTCCTCATGTCCCGCACCTACGACATGTCGCTCCGCGCCAGGCGCGCGGCAGAAACCAGAAACAGCATTACGGATGCCGCCGAAGCCCTGCTGGCGACCGGCGCGATCACGGATGCGACCCTGCAGGCGATCGCTGCCGGGGCGGGGGTCTCCGTGCAGACGGTCGTTCGACACTTCGGCTCACGAAATGGCATCCTCGAGGCCGTCTGGGGGCGTGTCGAGGAGCGCGTGCTGGCAGGGCGCGGCGCCATTCCCGCCGGCGACGTCGACGCGGCGCTCACCGCGCTTTTGGAGCACTACGAGTCGGAGGGGCGCCTCATTCTAAATCTCCTGTCACAGGAGACCATAGACCCAGACGCGCAGGAGGTTGTGCGCTTTGGGCGGGACTATCACCGAGGCTGGGTCGAGCGGTGCTTCGGACCGCTGCTTTCGTCGGGGACGACCGAGGAGATCGACGCGCTCGTCGCGGCGACGGATCTCTACGTGTGGAAGCTTCTCAGGCTCGACATGGGCCGCTCCCCGTCCGCCGCGCGCGCCGTCATGAGTCGCCTCGTTCACGCTGCCATCGGATCATCATGAACACCGTACTCCTGTACACCTCGCCCGCACGAGGGCATCTCTACCCGATGATGGATGTCGCCCTCGCGCTCAGGGCAGCCGGCAAGCGAGTCGTTGTGCAGACCCTCGCGGCCGAAGAAGCACACGTCGCCAAGGCCGGACTCGAGCATCGCCCCATCGACGCCCGCATCGAGGCCATCGAGCTCGACGACTATAGCGGCGGCTCGCCGCCGGCGCAGCTAAGACGCACTCTGTCCTGCTGGAGCCTGCGCGCGCCGATCGAGCTCGAAGACATGCAGAAGAGCTGCGACGACATCGACCCGGACCTCCTCCTGGTCGATGCCAACACGTGGGGCGCGGCGGCGTTCGCGGAGGCCGGCCGCCGCGCGTGGGCGATGTTCATGCCGTATGCCCTCCCGGTGCCCTCGCGCGACGCGCCCGCGTTCGGACCTGGCCTCTTGCCGCCACGCAGCCTTGCCGGACGCCTCCGCGATCGCGCGCTTTGGGGGATGCTGGACCTCACGGCACGCAAAGCCTTCGGCGGCCTCAACTCGCTGCGCGCGACGCTGGGTCTGCCTCCGATGGGTCGGTTCGCGGATCTCTATCAGCAAGCCGAGCTCCTGCTCTACCGCACCGCAGAACCGTTCGACTATCCCCGATCGGACTGGCCCGCGAACGTCCGCGCCATCGGACCGGGCCTGTGGGCGCCACCGGGACAGGCGCCCGCGTGGCTCCACGACCTCCCCCGTCCCCGCGCGCTCGTGAGCGTGTCGACGGAGCTACAGCAGGATGGCGCGATCATCGAGGCCGCGCTCGAGGCGCTACGCGATGAACCCGGCAGCATCATCGTGACCACGGCCGCATTGGATCCGGCCCGCTTCCATGCGCCCCACGACCGGGTCAGGATTACCCGCTTTCTCCCTCATGCGGAGGTCATGCCCGAGGTGGATGTCGTCGTCACGCACGGGGGAATGGGAACGACCCAGCGCGCGCTCGCGGCCGGCGTGCCGGTCTGCGTGATCCCATGGGGCCGTGACCAAAGCGAATCGGCAAGGCGCGCGGCCGTGTGCGGGGCGGGCACGTTCGTATCGCGATCGCGCCTGAAGCCGGAACGCCTGCGCACCGCCGTGCGACAGGCACGCGAGCGGAGATCGGGCGCACAAAGAATCAGCGAGGCCTTCCGCGCGGCCGGTGGCGCCGACCGGGCCGTGGCGCTTCTCGATGCCCTCGTGGACGACGACTCCGGTGCACCGAGGATCGCGCACATGTCTGGCCCCGACCGATCGGCGTGATCAAGGTTGAGCACTATCCGATAAGCGTGCGCGGAGAGCTCGGCGAGCAATCCTCCTAGGCCGCGCGCTACGCCGCCCTCGTGCCAACGTGAGAGCATGCTCTACACCCTCGGCGGATTGCCCGGCGTAGCGAAATCTTCGCTCGGGCGCGAACTCGCGCGGCGAGGAGGCGCGGTCTACCTGCGCATCGACACGATCGAATGGGCGCTCGCCGAGGCCGGCCACACCGGCAATGACGATCCCAACGGCTACATCGTCCAGGAACTCGCCGCCTCCGCACGCGCGTGGCTTCGCTCTCGGCGCAGCGCGAGGAGTTGGTCGCGGCCATCGACCTTCTGTTTACTGATATTTGATCATTTAGCCCGACGGGGTCACTTCGTGGCGTGATGGGACTTCTAAAAGGTCTCGAATGCCGCTCAATCGTAGATCTCGCACACCGCGCCCTCGGCCTCGTTCACGCAATCGACCTCCGCACTCGCCGCGCCGTCGACGAATACCTCGCAGTCGCCGTAACACGCGATATCGCAGGTGGCCGTGCCCGGGCACTCGACCACAGCGCCATGTCCGACGTCGGCGGTGCAGCTCGTGGTTCCCGGGCAGGTCACGAGGCAATACTCGCCACAAGAGAGGCCGCAGGCGGCGTTCCCCTCGCACTCAAACTCAATGTCATCGCCGTCGACGCTGCAGTCGGATCCGCCTTCACATACGCATAGCGTTTCGCGTTCGGTTCCGTCGGTGCAATAGCAAGCCCCCTCCGGCTCGCATGCCTGCACCTCGGCGTCACCTCTCCCGCACCCGGTAGCGATAAACGCGATAAGCGCTGCCATAAGCAAACTCTTCTGCATTTTGTTTCCTCTCAATCTTCGGTCCCAAAAGGTTAGGTGTTCTCGGCTCAAGTCCATCTCGATAAACCCATTACCGCGGTGGTGCCGAAGCGGCCGAAGACCGGCTATCAGGGCGCCCAGGCAGTGCGAGGGGGTGCAATCGACGCGTACTACGGGCAGATCGGCGGGCCGGGGGCGGCGAAGGGCGCGAGGCCCTCGTTATCGTAGAGCGCGGCGTTGGACGACGGGACATCGGCGCCGTTGCAAAATACGTTGGCGAGGAAGGAGATCGCCTGCCCCTGGAGCTGCGTGTCGCCCTCGACGACCGAGAACGACATGCCGAAGTTATTGCCATTGACCGTGAGATCGCCGGTGATGGTGACGCCCCGGATGCGCACGTCGCCGCCGCGCACTTCGACGTTGCCGTCCACCACCGCGGAGCGATCGGCGAAGCCTTCGCCATAGAGAACCACGTTTTGACCGCGGATGACGAGATCACCCTCATGAAGGCCGCCTTCGAGAAAAACGATCAGATCGTCTCGGGTGAGCGGGTCATTCGCGTCCTCGTCGGTGCCGACGACGATGATTTCGCCGCCGACGCCGTAGCGGATCGGAAAGCCCGGATAAAACGCCGCGCTGTCCCCGTCGTACGCGACGGCCGCATCGTAGACATCGCCATCGCTGACGATCTCGAAATCGACGTGCGGGCCGCCCTCGATCGCGAGATCCGTCGGTCCTGCGGAGACGCCGCCTAGTATCGCCATGCCCGTTTCGTCGGTGCGATCGCTTCCGCCCGGCACGGCCTCCACCCCCACATCCTCGACGGCCGATCCGATATTGTCGGGGGGCGTGCTGGTATTACCATCGTTTTCCGGCGGATTGACGATGACGACGACGGACGTCTCCCCAAACGGCCGGTCGGGATCGACCCCATTGCCACACGCGGCAGCCGCGGTGACCGCGACCAATACCAAAGCGAAGCTGGGAAGAGCCGTGCCTGGGCGGGGGAGGGCGCGAAGCTCATGCATAGGCGTTACGTCAGGCTAAGACTCATTTTTCAGATAGTCGTGAAAGCTCGACCAGAATAGCCGCATTCCCAGCGCCGCGTCGACACCGACCGAACCTCGTGCCACTACCGACAGAGACCGGGTCGCAGTCGCGCCCACAGCTGCCGATGCTGGGGTGGCATGTCGGAGGCGGCAGAAAACGATCGCGGGCCGCCACCTTAAGCAGCGGGGGCGGGACGACCTCGCACCTCTCTCGCCGACCTGAGCGATGCGGTGATCGCGGGGCTGTTCGATCATCGAATCTCGACGCGCGGTCTCGCGTCACTTTAGCCCGCGGAGTTGGGCGCCGTCCCCATCGAACGAGTCACAGCTCGCCCTTGCCTTGCCAGCGACTGCCGATGAGCTCTCGCAGTGCTTCGTTCACGGAAAGGCCGTCCTACAGGTCGATCGGGTGTGGTGACCACGACGCCGATCTCGTGGCGAAGCACTCCTAATGTGAGCCTGAGTGCTGGTCTGCGCGTCACGGCGCCGTATCGCAGCTCAGTCCACGTCGAAGACGATTTCGTCGGGGCCCTCGATGGCGTCGGGATGACAGCCGTCGGTGCGGACGATGAACTCTTCCTCGAAGGAGGCGTCGCCCTTTTCGCCTTTGACGACGAGCGTATCGCCGTCTTCGACGGGTCCGATATGGTTGGAGGTTACGAGCACGTAGGTTCCGGGCTCATGGGACTCTGGATCGCTCGTGTCGAGGACCTCACCGCTCTCCTTGTGAGTGACCACCACCTCGACGTCATCAGCCGGCTGTCCCTGCGCATCGACCACGCTAAAGCGCTTCGAGTGGAGGACCGCGGTGCAAAACGGACCCGCGACCTCCAGCGCCACGAGATAGCAGGGAACGTCGAGCTCACGCAGCTTCGCCTCCACCGCCGGCAGCGCGTCCTCGGATGCACCGAACTTGATGCGATTATCCTTTTCGGAGATACCTCCCATGCTCACGCCGTCGATCGCGAGGATCGGCCCCGAGAGCCTCTCGTACCAGGTATGAAGCTCGACATGGTCCCAGCGCGCCTGGCAGATATCGGCGTCGGCTAGCCGAGAGGCGATCCGGTCGTCGATCCCGACGTCATCCGCCGCGTCCGCGAGGGACGAAAGCGCCTCCTCTTCCTCGCTCGGATCGACGAGGCCGACCATCAAGTCCTGCTCGACCTCGGGCTCCCGCTCGGGATCGCTCCGATCATGAGACTCGAGCCAGTAGCCGGCAAACCCGCCGGGGACGGACTGCGCGAGCTCGGTAAACCGCCTCCGGCTCGTTCGTGGCCCGTCGGCCCCCGGATCGCTCCGTTCCGGCACCCCGTACTTCGCCGCGTCAGGTGCGCAACCCGTACCGAGATCGGCCCACGCCTCGTCCTCGAACTCGATGCAAGCCGGGGCCAGCGACTCTCCCTCTGGACCGAAGTGATGCTCCAGCGCCTCACCCTCATAGGCGACGTCGCTGCCGCAGCCAATTGCCAGCATCGCGAAGGCCGCCGCGAAGGCGAGCCCTCCCCGGCGCGCTCCATGACGACTCCACCTGTGAAGCATCGGTCTCCCTCCCCATCGTTCAAAGCTTGGATTCGCTCAAAAAGGTACGCTTGATGCTAGCCGAGCGACAATCCACATCCAAGCCAGATTTTCGCACCGGGTATTGCGTGTAGGCAGGGTATGCGAACTGGGGTCACCGGGAGCCACCTCGCCGCGCTCGCGCTCGCGCTCGCGCTCGCGGCCTGCGCGCCGGGCGGAGACCGCGAGGGCGGGACCACGGGAACGGGAACCAGCGAGAACTTCATCGAGACGGAGGAGCCGGTCGAGGGCGAGTATATCGTCGCGCTGAAGAAGGAGGCGTTCGGCGAGACTTCGGTGACCTCTGCTGCGGAGCAGATCCTGGCCGAGCTCGGCGATCCAGATGCGCTCCTTCGTACGTATAAGACCGTATTCCACGGCTTCGTCGCCGCGCTCGAGGAACCTCAGGCGCGCGCGCTCGCCGACCACCCAGGGGTCCGCTACGTCGAGGAAAACGGCGTGTTCGAGGCGCAAAGCGGCGTGCAATCGGAGCCGAGCTGGGGGCTCGATCGGATCGATCAGCGCGCGCTCCCCCTCCAGGGGCGCTACGACTACAGCGCGCGCGGCAGCGGCGTGGACGTTTATATTCTGGACAGCGGGATCCGCACGAGCCATATCGAGTTCGAGGGGCGCGCGCGCGAGGCGTTCAGCACAATTCAGGACGAAGCCGGCGCCGCCGACTGCCACGGGCACGGAACACACGTTGCCGGCACGGTGGGCGGGAGGCTCTGGGGCGTGGCCAAGGGGGTGGAGCTTCACTCCGTGCGCGTTCTCGATTGCGACAACCTCGGCACGACCGATGATTTCATCGCGGGCGTCGAGTGGGTGACCGAGACCGCGGACGGCCCCTCCGTGGCGAATATGAGCCTCGGCGCCGGCCCCTCGGAAGCGCTCGACGAAGCCGTTCGCGCCTCGATCGACGCGGGCGTTTTCTACACCGTATCCGCCGGCAACTCGGACGGCGACGCCTGCGAGCACTCCCCCGCCCGCGTCTCCGAAGCGCTCACGGTCGGGGCGACCGACGAGGACGACGCTCGCTCGGTTTGGTCCGAGCACTCGGCCTCGAACGACGGCGAGTGCGTGGATCTCTTCGCCCCCGGCAGCGAGATCCCATCGGCGTGGGCCACGACCGATCGCATCGCCGTCCTAAACGGCGGAACGTCGATGGCCGCTCCCCACGCCGCGGGCGTGGCGGCGCTTTACCTCGGTGAACATCCCGAGGCGTCCCCCGAACAGGTGCGGGAGGCGATTCTCGAAAACGTGACGGAAGTCGAGATCGAAGACACCCGCGAAGGCTCGCCCGATCTCATGCTCTACAGCGGTTTCGTCGACGACGCGCTCGAAGACGCCTATGCGCCGGCTTTCGAGATCGCCGAGCCCGAGCCGGGCGCGACTCTCTCGGACGTCGAGGATGTGACGATCGACGTCGCAGAAGGCGGCGACGAGGTCGAGGAAGTCGCGCTCGAGCTCCCCGGCGGCGAAATCGTCGCGCTCGAGGAGGAGCCCTACGAGGCGAGCCTTGACACCGACGACGTGGAAAACGGCTACTATCCGCTCGCCGCCACGGCCTACGGCGCGGGCGGGGAGGCCGTGACCACGTCGATCTGGGTCGAGGTCGATAACGGCGGCGATCTCTTCGGCTGGCGCGCGGAGGCCGAGCCCGAGCTTCCGATCGAGCCAGACGCCGAAAGCTGCTCTTCTATCGAGGTCATCGAGAGCGGCCAGGCGTCGCCCGTGACGATCGAGCTCGAGGGCGAGCACGACTGGCCGAGCGGCCTACGCGGCACGCTTGAGCGCGGCGAAACCGAGGTGGAGGTATTTGATATCGATACCTTCCACAAAGAGGGCGGGTTCGCGATCCACGGCCGCGTGCTCTACGGATTCGAGGGCGACGCCCGCGGCGAGTGGACACTCTGCATCGAAGGCCGAAACGTCGGCTTCGGCGATGAGGGGGTGCTCACGGGCTTTAGCCTGAGCGGGGAGCGCACCCCCGAAGACGCAGCGCAAAGCCTTTTAGCGCCCTAATCAGCCGCCAGTCGTCTATCTAGTCATCCCCCGCATCACAGGCCAGGTCCCACGCGAGCTCGGCTCCGTCCGGGAGTTCGTCCTCCGCGCGCTCGCTATCCGGCTCGAGGTGAGCTGAGCCGACCGTGTCCTCCCACGCTTCGAACGATACGTCGTCCGCGTCCTCGAACTCCACCCGCGCGGTGTATCGCTCTTCGTCCCCCTCGGGGTCGAGTATCAAGATGAGCCGGTAGAATTCGTCGCCGTGGTAGTGACGAGTCTGCCCGCCGCCGACTCTGCCATCGGCGCCGTCGCCGCGATTCGCGAAAACGAGGGAATCGCGCGGGTCGCGGCTGGGCGCGCTGTAGGGTCCTCGCAATCCGGGTAATCCTCGACGTCGCGCCAGCTTTCGTCGTAGTCCGGCAGGTCGCGGCACTCGACCAGACTCATGTCCTCGGCCGGCCATGGCTCAACAAGGATCGGCGTCCGAACGATATAGCGGCCATCCTCGCTACAATACCAACCGATCGCCGCAGCGGCGCCGTCGTTGCCCTCTAAGCGGCACGCGTATGCGGTATCGCCGATCTTGCAGCCCGCTTCGCGATCATAGAGCGTTCCCGTGTCCGCGTTTTTGCCGAGCGCGTAGCACGGCCCCTCGCAGCAATCCTCCATGCAGGGCAGGTCATCGACCATCTCACACTGCCCCGCATCGGCCGATGCCGCGCTTTCCTCCCTGTCGTCTGCGGATCCGCTCTCACACGAAGCCAGCATGATCCCGGCAACAAGCGACACCCACCAAGCCCGCATCGGGCTAGCGTATCAACGAGCGCCGAAGGGGTCGAGGTCGGGGCGAACCGAACGGTCCCTTGAGGTGGAGCGGAAAACGAGCCGAGCAGCTGGCGCGCCCAATAGCAGATGCGCGCGAGTTCCCGATACTCCAGCACCGCCTGGGCTCCCCGCGGGCACCAGCGGCCGGTCAGCAAATTGTTGTCCGGGCATATGTCGCCCGGTGAGAACACCGGGTAGCGCTCGGCGTTCCAAAGGGTCAGCACCTCCGACAGATCGTGGTCGAGGCCCGCCGACGCCTTCACCTTCGCGTCAGCCAGCGTGCCCGGCAGCCCCGCGCATCGCTTCTCGTGCCATGCCTGATCCACAAACCCACGCGGACCGTAGCGCTGCGGACGTCGAACTCCTCGTCGATGTCCACGCCGTCGTAGTCTCTGGTCGTGCGCGGCTCCGTCACGACACTCGAGGGCGGCCCGGTCAAAATCGCGATGGATGTCGTCGAATCGCGGTCGTCGCGCAAATGGAGAGATCCTCGTCGAGGTCCCCGGCTTTAGCCGCCGAGCGGATTTCGCGGCGGGAGAAGCGCGGTGCCCGCGGGCGGGCCAGTGGAGGCCGAAAGGCCCCCCCTCGGCGAGTTGACCGCCGGGGCGGGTGCTTTCACAATGAAAGCATGGCCAATCTGCTGGTTCGGGATGTGCCGGACGACGTTCACGAGATCCTGATGGAGAGGGCGCGTGCGCGTGGACAGTCGCTGCAGCAGTATCTTCGCGGCGAGCTTGAGCGCGCGGCGAGGACGCCCACGATCGAGGAGGTGCTCGATCGGGTTGAGAAGCAGCGCGGCGGCCGCGTGGGACTCGAGCAGGCCGCCGAAGATCTGCATGATGAGCGGGCGCGGCGGTGATCGTCGTCGACGCGTCCGTGCTGGCCAATGTGGTCGGGGACGATCGGCGCGACGGCCAGCGCTCGCGCGCCGCGGTCCGGGCGGCAGGCGATTTGTCCGCGCCCGATCTCGTCGACGTCGAGGTCGTGGCGGTGCTGCGTAAGGGGTGGCTAGCCAAGCAGCTCGACGACGCCCGATTCGCCGCGGCGGTCGACGACCTGACGGCCCTTCCGCTTCGTCGCTTTCCCGCACTTCCGCTCATGCGGCGCGCGTATGAGTTGCGCGCCAACATCACCGCCTACGATGCGGTCTACGTCGCGCTCGCCGAGCTTCTCGACTGCCCGCTCCTCACGGCCGACGCGCGACTAGCCCGAGCCCCCGCAGTGCGCTGTCCGATCGAGCTTCTCGCTCACACCTAGGGGGGGGCCGCTGAATACCCACGGGGAGATGATCGCTGGGGTTACGATCCCAAGTCAGAAGCTGCCAGAATCTAAGCTGTTCTGGCGAAGAAGACGTTAGAGGTGCCGGTTTTGCTTTCGGTGCCAGCGGCCCCGGACGGCATCTCGATCAGCGAATACGATGGCTTTGTCGGAGCCGAAAAGCCGCTTGTAACCTCTCCGTGGGCGTCTGCTCCGGTATCAGGGCCAACTCGTGTGCCATTTGTGCCGCCTCCGTTTCGCTTCCCGGTCGAACCTCTCACCGAGGCCGCCCTGAGTCGCCGATCTCGGCCGAAAGCAGCCTCGTAAGTCGGCGAGGCGTCGCTGGCGCCCTGGGCACTGCTGAGGTGATCTAGACTCGGCCCCGCGCGGCAGCCCGGTCGGGCTTAAGTTTTTCAGTTATTGCTTCTGCAGTCTCGCAAGGTTAGACATGATCGGGGTTCCGGGTCGCAGCTGGGGCCCTGGCCGGTCTCGCTCCTGGCCAAGTGTCTTGCCGAGCGACTGGGCGACCGGCCTCGTCGATCGCACGCTCGATGTCAGTGGCCTCGTCAGAGTCAGAGGGGCACGCTAGGTCACCGTCCTGACGCCGGTGGCCGCTCAGATCGGCTGAGCAAACAGCGGGACGTCTGTGCAGCGAAGTCCAGCTCAAGCAGCCTGCGGAGCTTCGTCTGGGGCGACAGGGCATCCATGAATGTCGTCAATAGGCTATCGGCGCCGGTTGTACGGACTCTGGTTCGTCGGCTTGAGCGAGACATCGACCTCGCTGGCCTTGCTGTAGACCGCGTCAGCCGTGCGCCCGAGCTTCAGCCCGATGACCCGGGTCGGCGTGTTCTCGCGCGCGAGCCGCGCGAGCCTGCTGGTCTCGGCCCCGGTCCATCGCTTGCCGGTGTTTCTCGTCGATTTGGTCATCGCGCTCGATCCTCCTGAAGGTGCCCACGGGCCCTCGCTCGGTGGGTCTCCCTAAGCTTACCACTTGCACGAATCTGTCAAGATGATAAGTTCAAATTCGTGGATTCAGCAGCACCGCTCCAGGCGAATCTGCGGCGTTACAGGACCGCAAGGGGCCTCAGCCAGAAGGCGCTGGCCGACAGAGCGGGTCTGTCTCGAATCGGCTACCGCGACATCGAGGTGGGCAAGGCCGTGCCTCGCCTCGGCTCACTCGAGCGGATTGCCGCGGCCTTGGAGGTAAGCGTTCCGGAGCTTTTGGCACCCGCGCGGCAGCTTTCGCGCGTCCGGTTTCGGGCGCAAAAGCGCATGATGCTGCGCGAAAACCTCCTCGTCGATGTGGCGAGGTGGCTGGACGATTACCAGGAGCTCGAGGAGCTGCTCGAACGGCGCGAGCCGTGGCGGCTCGCGGATGTCGCCAAGAGGCTTCGGCGGTCGCGGAAAAAGGGGGCAGCGCTCGGCAAATATGCTGCCCGTCTTGCGCGCGAGGGGCTGGGTCTCGAGCGCGAGGTCATTCGAGATATGTGCGGGCTTCTCGAAGATCATGGCGTCAAGCTTCTCACCGCGCCGGTCGCTTCCGAGGGCTTCTTCGGCCTCTCGGTCGGCCAAGAAGACGGCGGGCCTGCCGTGTTGGTAAACGTGTGGGAGAGGATCTCCGTGGAGCGGTGGATCTTTACCGCCGCGCACGAGCTCGGCCACCTGCTCCTTCATCCCGACGCCTATGATGTATCGCAGAGCGACGAGCCCGAGGCCGAGGAGAAGGAAGCCGATGCGTTCGCCGGCCACTTCCTGGTGCCCGACGACCTGTTTTGGAAGGAGTGGGAAGAGGCACGGGGGCTCGGCTTCGTCGACCGCGTCTTTAAGGTCAAGCGGATGTTTGGCGTGAGCTGGCAGACGGTGCTCTTCCGCATTGCGGCTGATCTGCCCAAGAGGGAGCGCTCGAAGCTCTGGCAGCGCTTTAGCGGCAGTTACAAGCGGCAATACGGTCAGTCGCTCACTCGGCGGTCGGAGCCCGAAGCGCTCGATCCGATCGAGTTCGGTGGTCGACCCGCTGACCGCGTGGCCGACGAGCCCGCTCGCTTCATCGGCGATGACTTTCAGGAAGATCGGCTGTCGCGGCTCGTACGCGAAGCGGTGGAGACGGAAGCGATCTCGCTCGGACGCGCCGCCGAGATTCTGAGGCTCGATCTCGTGGAGATGCGCGAGCTCGCAAACTCGTGGGTCGGATGATGTCGTGGCCGGACGCGCGCTACTCATACTCGACGCCTGCGTCCTCATCGACTTCTGGGACGCAGACCCCAGCATGCTCAGCCTCGTCGCGCGTCACCTCGGTGATACGGCCGATTATGTCCACAGCCCGCAGCCCGGACCGCCGCCTGTTCGCCGATAATGGAGCGCGATGAGCGAACCTTACGCACCACTGGTGCCGCCGGGTTCCTACGCGCGGGCGAGCGGGCGAGGGCGGCTACTGCTCGAAGCAGTAGAGCGGGTTCTGATCCTCGGTGCACACGGTTTCCTGCGTGGTGACGCAGGACGCCGTCCAGTGAACATCGGTGGCGTTTCGATCACCGAGATGGACGTCTATCGTCGTTACGCCGGTCCAGTCGCCGCAGGGGGTCTCGAGCGCCGCGCGAGTGCCGTCGGTGCCCGTGTGCGTGAACACCGCCTGACGGCCGGAGCAGTCCGTGTCGGAGGTGGGCGGCGGACCGCCTGTCTGGGTCGCGTCGATGGGCGCCCGGAGGCTTCCGCTCGTAAGCTCGTCCCAGTCGGCGGCGATGACGGTCCCGTCGACGAGGTGGTAGGGCGAAGATGACTGGGTAAACCGAGTAGCCGGCGAGCCCGTGGAGTCGCTCAGCCACGCCCGGAAGGTCCCGGTCAGGCCGGCGGAGTTGGCGATGGCGGTGCACAGGCTGTCGGCCCCGGCGATGCCGCCGAGATCGGCGGTGTGCGTCGTGCTCGTGATGAACACCCGCTTCCCTGGCTCACATGTTCCGTCGACACAGGCCGCCGTGGCGTCGCAGGTGTTGCCGCACTCGCCGCAGTTGTCGGTGTCGGTGAGGCGGTCGGCGTCGCAGCCGTGCACCTGATCGTCGCAGTCGAGGAAGTCCTGGTCGCAGATAAAGGAGCACGATTCTTCTGCGCACACGCGCGTGGCGTTCACAGCGTCGGGGCACGGCTCGTCACAGTCGCCGCAGTGATCGGGATCGAAGCGAGTGTCGACACAGGCGCCTCCGCAGTCGGCGGTAAAGCCGCCGCAGGTCGGGGCGCACTGGCCACCGGAGCAGACCTCGCCGTCTGGGCAGGGGTCGTCGCAGCCGCCGCAGTGAAGGCGGTCGGTGTCGGTATCGACGCACCGGTCGCCGCAGAGGGAGGGCGTGCCGCCGCCGCAGGTCGGGGCGCACTGGCCGCCGGAGCAGACCTCGCCGTCTGGGCAGGGGTCGTCGCAGCCGCCGCAGTGGGCCGGGTCGACCCGGGTGTCCACACACTCGCCGCCGCATATCGCCGGGCAGCCGGGGCCACCTCCCCCCGCGGCGTCTTGGCTGGCCGACGCGTCGCGTTCGGCGTCAACGCCGCTATCGCAGGCCGTGAGAACGTGCCCCCCCAGCAGCAAGGTCGTGGCGAGCGATACGAGGAGGGTCCGGCGCATACACGAATCTCTCTTCGGGTGAGTCGGCCCACTCTATCCGATCGCGGACGTTGCCGCGACCGAACCTGGCAACCGATGATTCTGGCGCCACCCGGAAGTCTTGCTACAGACGAGACCACCCACCAACCAGGAGGACGACGTGGGGCTCATCCATATCGAGCTGTTCGCAACCCTCGACCTGGTCGGGCAGTCGCCCGGCGGCCCCGACGAAGACCCGGTCGGGTTTTCGTTCGGCGGCTGGCAAGCGCCGCTGATAGACGGGGTCGCTGGGGCACAGATCGGCGCCGCGTACGAGGGAACTGACGCCCTCCTGTTGGGCCGGCGAACCTACGAGATCTTCGCTGGCTACTGGCCGTACCGCGAGGGCGGCGCCGACGCCGAGATCGCCACGCTCTTCAATAGCGTCCCGAAGTATGTCGCATCTCGTGGCAAGCCCGACCTGTCATGGGCCGGTTCCACACTGCTCGGCCCGAACCTGGCCGACGCGGTACGCGAGGTCCGCGACCGGCACGAGCACATCAAGGTCGTCGGGAGCTTGAACCTGGTGCAGACGCTCCTGCGCGACAAGCTCTTCGACCGCCTTGACCTCTGGATTCACCCGATCGTGCTCGGCGTCGGGAAGAAGGTGTTCGACGGGGGCGCGGTGCCCACCAACATGACACTCCTGAATCAGCCTGTAGCCAGCCCTAAGGGCACGGTGTACCTGCGCTACGGGATCGCCGACGGCGTTCCCAGCACGGACGACATGGGCGTTGCCGACCGCGGTGCCGCGCGCCGCGGATCGCGATCAGAGGATCGTGACTGAGCGAGCGGCTGGCCGGGCGTTCCGTCTCTCGGTCCCGGCGGCCCGGGCGGCGTCTCGACGAGCGAAGGTGATGGGCTCGTGAGGGGCCCGCTCATCGCCGGGCGACGAAAAACTCGTAGGCGTAGTAGGCCGAATGGCGGCGGTGAATCTCCGGCTCCTGCGCGACCTCCTCGAGGGCGGCGAGCGCGTTGGGGGCGCCCGCGTAGGTGGTGCGCAGCGTTTCGATCCGGCGCTCCATCGGCGCGTAGAAGTCGTCCCACCAGGCCTCGTGCGGCAGGGTGAAGTGACCGACGGTGGATAGGCCGCTTTGCGCGATCACGCCAAGCGCATCGCCGACCGTTCCCATCGTCGGATAGTCTTCGAACATCGCCCGCACCTCGGGTGGGGGACTCTGTTTGCGCCAGATGGCATCGGTGAAGCCGAGGTAGGCGCGTGGGCGAAGCATGTCGCGGCAGATCGGCAGGGCGCGCTCGAGGCCGAGGTTGTAGAGCGCGCCCTCGGACCACACGAGGTCGAAGCTCTCGGGCGGCTCCTGGGGATGAGCGATGTCGCCCACGCGCGGGAAAACTCGGTTGGCGAGTCCGAGGTCGGTCACCGTCTGGCAGAGACGCTCGATGCTCGGGGCGTGGCTGTCGATGGCCACGATGCAGCCCGATGTGAGCTCGGCGAGGTGGAGCGTTTGCGCGCCGGTCCCGCAGCCAAGATCGAGCACCGATGGCGAAGGCGGCAAATCGCCGCAGAGCTTGAGCGCCCTGGCGGTGGATGCCCGGCTCCCCGGCCCCTGCCGCGGCAATGCCTCGAACACCTCGAGGAAAATCTCCCAGTGCCGCGGCGCGGGTTCGCTCATGGCCACCAAGTGTAGCTCGCAGCCAGCACGAGCGCCGCCCCGATGCGCCCCTGGCACCCATTGGGACAGTCATGAGGAGCACCCGAGAAACGGCACGCCGTAGCGCTCTCGCCCATCTCCACGGCAAGCCACCCGCGCGCCTTCTTTGATACATTGCCTACCGTCAGAAGGCGTTTGCGAGGTCGCGAGCGCCGCGCAGAGGGATGAACTGGATGCCCGTTCGGTACCGTTCGAGCGATGAGGACAGCGCTCGCTGGCGAGACTTCGCGCTGCGCGCCGGCGACATCGTCGTGAGCACGAGGTCGAAGCATGGGACGACCTGGATGCAGACAATGTTGCTGCTCTTGATCCACGGGCCACCGCCGCTTCCGGCGCCGCTGGGCGAGCTGTCGCCCTGGATCGATCATGTCGTCGAGCCGGCGGATGACCTATTCGTCCGGTTGGCCCAGCAGGTACACCGGCGCGTCGTCAAGACGCACACCCCGCTCGACGGCGTGCCGATAGACTCCAGGGCACGCTACGTGGTGGTGGCTCGGCACCCCCTCGATGCTGCGGTTTCGCTTTACCACCAGGGCGACAACCTCGACCGAGATCGCCTCGCACAGCTCACGGGCACCTCGGCGCCGCCGAGCCGCAAGCCGCGCCCGCCGCTGTCGGACTGGTTGTCCGACTGGATCGACCATGTCGCGGATCCGGCCGAGGAACTCGACTCCCTGGACGGCGTGCTGCACCACGTGAAGGACGCCTGGTCGCGTCGCTACGACCCGAACGTCGTGATTGTCCACTACGAGGACCTCCGCGCGGACCTCGGTGCCCAGATGCGCGCGCTCGCCTCGTTCCTCGATGTCGCTGTCGCCGAAACGCAGATGGAGGAGCTGGTCGCGGCGGCGAGCTTCGACTCGATGAGGGCCCAGGCCACACAGCTCGCACCCGATGCCCACGGCGTGCTGCGCGACGCCCGGGCATTCTTCCGACGCGGCTCGTCCGGTGAGGGTGCTGCCAGCGTGTCGGAGAGCGCTCTGGAGCGCTACGACCGGCGCGTCGCCGACCTGGCTGCCCCGGACCTGATCGCCTGGCTCCACCGGTGAAGGCCTATCGGCCGATGGAGGGCACGATCCAGGGTCTTAGATGGCCGGAATCTCAGCTGGCCTGGCGTGAAATGACAAAACGCGAGAGGTCTCTCGGGTTTGCACTCGGCCCCGTCGCCCCCGTGCGGCGTTGACGCCGATGGGCTCGTGTGAGGGCGGCTCATCGCCGGGCCACGAAGGCTTCGTAGGCGTAGTAGGCCGAATGTCGGTGGTGAATGGCGCGCTCGTGCGCGACCTCATCGAGGGCGGCGAGCGCTTCCGGATCGCCTGCGTAGGTGGTGCGCAGCTTTTCAATCCGGCGCTCCATTGGCGCGTAGGCACGGCGCGCGGAGGCTTCGATGAACGTCGGCGAGGTCATCGAATACCGAGAGATCGAACCCTTCGAGAAGCGCTGACCCCGCCGCAAGGCGACGCGGTGCGCGCGGTACTCGAGGACTGTTCTACCCTTCACCGGCTTTGGGGCGCCCCCGCACGTGTGTGTATCAGGCCCCTTGCAAGACACTCGCGTAATATCAAAGACGTTCAGGGCGGGCAGCCACGTTGACGGCGTCGCCGATGACGGTGAATTCGAGCCGATCCTCACCGCCGAGGCAGCCGGCGACGACCTCACCGGTGTGGATGCCGATCCCGAGGCGAAGGTCTACGTCTACCTCCCGACCGATCCGCTCGATCGCTTCGAGCATTGCAGCGGCCGCTCGCACCGCGCCCGCCCGCGATCGGGCACCTCGAAGTCCCCGACCACGACGTCGCCGAGCGACACCCGCCTTCGCAGCTCGATGTCGCCGTCGTCATCGGCGCGAGACGGGATCTCGAAGGTCGGGCGATCGAGGCGTTATTGCGCATGTGCATGCGCGGTCGTGCCGACCCAGCCCAGGGCCTGGCGGGTTCGCCATTTCACTCCCAGGGGTAGAAGGCGTTTTCGACGTCTTCCAGGCCCGTCTGTCCGAGCTCGGGGTAGTGACGCAAGAGGACATCCTTCATCGTGTTCGACGCGATCCACGCGAGCCCCTCCTCGGTGTAGACCTCGGGCGTGAAATCGTCGGTGTAAAACCGGTCGCCCTGCAGGCGGCGCGTCGCGATCCCGGTGAAGACCTGAAAGAGCGTTTCGCCGAAACCGTAGCAGGTCGGCCGCTCGGCCTCCGCGAGGGTACCGACGAGAAGATCGACGCGCTCGATCGCCTCAGCGTCCCGCCCGTACACTTCCTCGAGCGCCTCGCGTTGCTTCGGATCATCCGTGAGCTGATCGATGGAGGTGAGGGGCGCGAGATTCAGCTGACGGCGGAACTCGTTGTAACGGGGCACGCCGCGCTCGCGATCGCGCAACACATCCACCGCGCCGAGGTCCAACACGCCCGGGCCCATCTGTAGCTCTTGGAGAAAGGCGGGGTAGTTGTTCAGGGTCAACGCGCCCGGGTTCGCGAGACCAAAGGAATAGAGCAAGTCGGCCATGCCCCGGCGCTCGAGGATCCTTCGCCCGCGCTCCTCTCGCGAGTTCCGGATCTGGATCACACCCCGCTTATTCTGCGGGCCGGGGGCATCGATGATCCTCGCATCGATGGCATCGGGCAGCAGCGGATGCATCCGATACACGGAGACGAACTCCTGCGTCATGCTGAACGGCACCTCTTGCCCCGTCACCGGGTTTTGCTTGAGGTCGCGCTCACCGCCCACGACACCGGAAAACACCGGAGCGAGCTCGTCGGGGACTCCCGGCGGCACGTCCTCCAGCTCCGGCTCCATGTACTGATTCAAGCCGTCCCAGTTCGTGTTCATCGCGACCTCGAGGGTCGGATTCGGAAGGATCGCCGGCGTCCATTCGATGGTGTGAATCTTGGCGATTAGCGCGGCATTGATCATCCGCGCGGTGTCGTAAAGCCTCTGGTCGCTCCAGTCGGGATAGCTCTCCGCCAGCATGTCGGCGATCGCGTTATGCTCGTGTACGAAGACGGTGTGAAGGAGCGCCAAGCCGAGCCACCAATTCCTCCGCATCCCGGTCTCCTCGAAGCCGTCGTCCGCCACCGGGAGCAGCCCGTTCGAATCGACGCGTAGATGGCCGCCTTCGAACGCTCGCAACGAGTTGGCGGTCTTCAGATCGCTCCCGTAGATCTGCGAGGCATCCCACCACTGCGTGACTTGGTTTTGGTGCGACGGCGGGAGAAACGCCTCCGACGGCTTGCGGGACGTATCCGCTGCCGTGTACGGGACCCGCA
>SLNH01000297.1 GCA_007133195.1 Nannocystineae bacterium
ATAGCGATCCGCAGGCGCCTTCGCGAGCGCCTTGGCCACGGCCGCTTCGAGCTGGCTCGAAAACGAGCCCGAGGGGTGCACGTCGCGAAGCGCGGGCGGCGGGTCCTCCAGGTGCTGGCGGATGATGTCGAACGCCTCGTCCGCAGCAAAGGGCTTTTTCCCAGTCAAAAGCTCGAACACGAGCACCCCGGCCGCGTAGACATCGCTTCGCGCGTCGAGCCGCCTGTACATGGCCTGCTCCGGCGACATGTAGCTCGGGGTGCCCACCACCACGCCCGACATCGAGTGATCCGAGTCGCGAAGCTTTGCCAGACCGAAATCGAGAATCCGCACGTGGTCACCGGCGCCCATGGCGGTAGACAGCATGATGTTGGCCGGTTTGACGTCGCGGTGGATGATGCCTTGGTCGTGCGCGTGGGCGAGCCCCGCCAGCACCTGGCCCGCGATGCCGATCGCCCGCTCTGGATCCAGGGGACCGCGATCGATGACGTCACGGAGCGTATGCCCCGTAACGAAATCCATGACGATAAACGGGTTGTCGTCGATCCCGTAATCGATCACCGACACGCAGTGCGGATGATCGAGGCGGCTCATCGTGTGCGCTTCCTGTTCGAAGCGGCGAAGAAAGTCCTCGTTGTCCGCGAACTGGGGGTGAAGGAATTTGATCGCCACCTCGCGCCCCAACCCGAGCCGCTCGGCGCGATACACGGCGCCCATCGCCCCGCTCGACAGGGTTTCGCGGATCTGGTAGCGGCCCTCGAGCACGCTTCCGACGCGCGGATCGTCGGCCTCGTGACTCATCCCGCCGTCGATTATGCGCGCCCGAATTTGTGCGCGCCAGGAAAGCGTCCACGAGTTCGCCGACACCCGAGACGCCCGTCCCGCCCGCTCGAGCTGCGACCATCGCACACATGACCCGCCGCCGCCCCCAATTGAGCAAACCCGCGGATCACGTTAGCCTCAGGCACTGCACACGCCAAAAACGCGGCTACACGCGTCCGCGGGAGACTCGCCATGGGTGCGCCGGAAAATCAGCCCACTCCTCGCGTTAGCGACGACTCACTCACGCAGCACGTAGAACACCACCGCCCCGTCGCGCGCCACGGCTGGGGGGTGGTCCTGCTGGTCCTCACGCTCATCGGAGCGCTCGGCGCCGCGGCCGCCTATCTGTTGACCCTCAAGGAGGAGATCGATGTCCTTCGCGGTGAAAGCCGCGATCTCAACGACGCGCTCGAGCTTCACCGCTCGAGCGTCGACGAGCTGGATACCGAGCTCACCGCGTGCGAGGACGAACTCACCTCGGAGAAGGTCGTCCGCGTCGAGCGCGACCGACACCACATCGCGCTCAAAGTGTGCGAGCAGAACCTCCACGATCTCGAGGCGCAGCAGGAGGAGGCACGGGCCCGGCTCGAGGAGTTCGAGAGCCTCACGTCGCGCTTCCAGGGCATGATCGACACCGGCCAGCTCGACGTGGTGTTTCGCAGAGGCCAGATGATCGTCGAGCTCCCCGCGGCCGTGCTGTTTCCCTCCGGCAGCGACGAGGTGTCGGGCTCTGGCCGCCGCGCCCTCGAGGACGTGGCCGAAATTCTAAAGGAGATGCCGAGCCGGCGGTTCACGGTCGCCGGCCACACCGACAACGTCCCCGTCGGCGAGGCTCCCTTCGACAACAACTGGGATCTGTCCACGTCTCGCGCGGTCGCCGTGACGGAGGAGCTGATCGACAGCGGCCTCGCCGGCCGCAACTTGGTGGCGGCCGGCTACAGCGAATACGCACCGGTCGCCCCGAACCGCACGCGCCGCGGTCGCCAACAAAACCGGCGGATCGAAATCATCCTCGAGCCGGATCTCAGCCCGGTTCTCGAAACGCAGGTGCAATGAGCCGGCTCGGTCGGCCGCCCGCCCTGAAACTCATGCCGCGATCTGCCCGTCGAGCTTGTTGAGGTTCACCGAGACCAGGTTGGACACGCCGGGCTCTTGCATGGTGACGCCGTAGAGGCGATCGGCGATCTCCATCGTGCGCTTGTTGTGGGTGATCACGATGAACTGCGAGCGGTCGGTCATCTCGCGCACGAGCTCCCGGTAACGATCGACGTTCACGTCGTCGAGCGGCGCGTCGACCTCGTCGAGGAGGCAAAACGGCGACGGCTTGATCAGGAAGATGGCGAAAATGAGCGCCACGGCGGTGAGCGCCTTTTCACCCCCGGACAGCTGATCGACCGCCGTGTTCTTCTTTCCCGGCGGCTGCGCGAAGATCTCGACCCCCGCGTCGAGGATGTCGCCGTCGCTCGCGCCCGAGAGCGAAAGCTTGGCCTGGCCTCCCTTGAACAGGCTGGGGAAGACATCCTGAAACTGCCGGTTGACGGCATCGAACGTGTCGCGGAACAGGCGGCGCGAGGTTCGGTTGATCTTTTGAATCGCCTCCTCGAGCTGCGACACGGCGCCCTCGAGGTCCTCGCGCTGAGTGCTCAAAAATTCGTGGCGCTTCGAGATGTCTTCGTACTCTTCGATCGCGGTGAGGTTGATGTCGGCGCCCATGCGTTCGATGAGGCGCCTTAGCTCGGCGAGTCTCGTCTCCTCCTGATCGCCCACCTGCGGCCGCAGGTGGTAGTCCGTGAGGCAATCGACGAGCCTTAGCTGGTAGCGATCGGCGATCGACTCTTCGAGGTGCCGCTTGCCCTCTCGGAGTTTCGATAGCTCCACCTCGTGCTTCGAGCAGTCGGCGGACAGCGCCTCGGCGCGGCTGCGGAGCTCGCGCAGCTCGGCCTCCATCTCGCCGATCTCCATGCTCTTTTGGTCATAGGCCGAGCGACCTTCGCGCAGCGTTTCGGCCCGCGCGCGGTGGTCCTCGCGCAGCTTTTCCAGGTCGGCCGTCGCCGCGCTCGCCTGCTCGCGGAGCGACCCGGCCCGCTCGCTGTCCCCCGTGATCGACGCCTCGAGCCGCTCGAGGCGCTGGGTGAGCTCGTCCCGGGCGCTCTCGAGCTGCCGGATCGCCGCCTCGGCTGACGCCTTCTTCTCGCGAAGCTCCGCCGCCTGAACCTTGGCCTCCGTGAGCTGCTTTTCCAGCGCATCGACCCGCGCCTTGCCCTCCTCGGCGGCCTGTACGAGCTCGGACACCTGGCCCTCGCGCAGATCGATCCGCGCGGTGGCGCTCGAAAGCCGCTCGGACGCATCGCCCTCCTCGCCGGCCGCCTCCGCGATCAGTGCCTCCAGCTCGCCGCGCTCGCGATCGAGCTCGGCCTGGCGCTTTTCGGCCGCTTCCCGCTCGCCGCTCACGCGGGAGGCGTCCTTTTCCAGCGACGTGAGCTCGATTTCCCGCTCTTGCTTCTCGGCGCGCGTCTCGGTGAGCGCGCGCTCGATGCCTTGAAGCTCTCGCTTGGTCGCCGTGAGCCGCTCGGTGGCGCTCTCCAGATCCCGGTCGAGACCCTCCGTAATCTCCTCGAGTTCCCGAATCTCGCGCTTTTGCGCGAGCACGCTGGCGCTTTGGCCGTCCCGTGAGCCGCCGCTCACCACCCCGCGGTCATCGAGCACGTCGCCGTCTAGCGTAACGATGAGCTCGGGTGTGCCGCGCCGGTGGAGCTCGACGGCCCGATCGAGCGTATCGACCACCACGACGTCCTTGAGGAGATGGCGGGCGACGCCGTCGTAGCCCTCGCGAGCGCCCACGAGATCCACCATGTGCCCCACGATCCCGTCTCCGCCGGCGGCGCCCGCCCCTCCGCCGCCGGACCGATCTTCGAAGGCGATCGAGCCGCTTTGCGCGGCCAGCGAGGGCGTCACGGGTATGAACGCCGAGCGCCCCGACGCCGTGCTCTTGAGGTAGTCCACCGCCTTGACGCCGACCCGGTGATCGCTCACGAGCACGCCGCCTAGCCGGTCGCCTAGCGCGGCTTCAACGGCCGCCTCGAGCTGCTCGGGCGCCTCGACCACGTCGGCCACCAGGCCGCGTATGTGCTCGCTGGAGCCGCCGGCCGCGGCGTCGGCGTTTTGCATCACCGTGCGCGTGCCCTGCGCAAACCCTTCGTAGCGCTTGTGGATCTCCACGAGCGACTGCAGCCGGGAGGCGCGCCTGTGTCGCTCGGTGCGCAGCGTTTCGACCTCCGCCTCGGCCGACTCGAGGCCCTCGTCGAGCTCGCGCTTTCGATTCTCGAGCCGCTGGATGCGCTCGGCAAGCTCGACGCGCGCCGCCTTGACCTCGCCGAGCTGGTCTTCCATGCGGGCCGCGTCGCCGGACAAGCGGCGAAGCTCCGCCCCCACGTGCTCGCGCTCGCCCGTGATTCGGTCGAGCCGCGCGCCCCCTTCCGCGCGCCGCCGCGCCGCCGCCTCGCGGCGGCTCTCGGCTCGCGCGAGCTCCGCCCGAGCCTCGGCGATTTCCGCGCGGGCCGCCTCCAGCTCGCGCTGGCGCTCGCCCAGCGACTCGCGCGCCTCGCGAGCAGCCGCCTCCTGGTCGGCAAGAGCGTCCTCGCTTTCGCGAACGCGCCTCGCGGTGCTGTCCAGTCCGGCCCGCCGCTCTTCGAGCTCAGCCGCCGCCTCCTCCTGCCGCGCCTTGACGCCTCGGATCTCGCCGCGCGCCGACGACACCCGCTCGTCGAGCTCCGCCGCCTCGCGGCGCTGGTAGTCGGCCCGGCTCTCGGACAGCTTGATGCGATTTTCGAGCTCGTACAGGGCCTCCTGCAGCGACGACAGGTGCCGCTCCTCGGCCGCCAGCGCGGTCCGCTCCGCCACGACCTTCGCATCGCGGCTTTCGAGCTTTTCGCGCACCTGCGCGAGCTCCTCGCTGGCCGCCGCCAGCGCCCCCGCGCACACCTTCTCCTGCGCAGCCTTGCCCAAAAACGCCTGCGACGCGCTCCACAGCTCGATGTCCTTGATTTCGGCCTTGTAGCGGCGATAGCGCTCGGCCTTTTGCGCCTGACGGCGAAGCGAGCCCAGCCGCTTTTCGAGCTCGGCGACCACGTCGGAGACCCGAAGGAGGTTGTGCCGGGTCTGCTCGAGCTTCCGCTCGGCGGAGCGCTTTTTGGTCTTGAACTTCGTGATCCCGGCCGCTTCCTCGATGAGCGCGCGCCGGTCCTGGGGCCGCGCCGACACGATCATGCCGATCCGCCCCTGTTCGATGATCGAATAGGCCTTCGTGCCGATCCCCGTGCCCAGGAAAAAGTCCGTGATGTCGCGGAGCCGACAGGGCGTCTTGTTGATGAAATACCCCGATGAGCCGTCGCGAAACAGGCGGCGGCTGATCGTGACCTCGGCGTACTGAGACACGTCGACAGCTGGCGAGGCCGCCTCTCGAAGGAGGTCGTCCGCGCTGTCCTCGCCGCCCGGCGACGCCGGCTCGGCTTTAGCACCGGCCTCGGGCCTCGCTTCGGCACCGGCCTCACCTCGCTCCGCCCCCTCCCCCGCGCCGCCGAGTTCGTGCCCAGTGGCCGCGGCGGCGTCGTCGTCGGCGCCAGCTGCCCACGCGGCGGCCCGCTCCGCCTTGGCGGAGCTTTCGAGCGCGTCGGCCTCCGCCGCCGATGGCCCGGCCGGGCCGCCGCCGGACCTTACGTTTTCGAACGTTAGCGACACCTCCGCGAGCCCGGCCGGTCCCCGCGTCTCCGAGCCGGCGAAGATGACGTCGTCCATCGCCTTGCCCCGCAAGTGCTTGGCGGACTGCTCGCCCATGCACCACCGGATGGCGTCTACGATGTTCGACTTCCCGCAGCCGTTCGGGCCCACCACCGCGGTGATGGGCTCGCTAAAGTCCAAAATGGTGCGCTCGCAAAACGACTTGAAGCCGGTGATCTCGATTCGCTTGATGCGCATAGGCGTTCCGGCCGGCTCGCCGCTGCCGCGGAAATCCAGCGAAAACTCGTATAGCACGGGGGTCCGACACGCCTTTGGCGCGCGTGCTATACGCTCCTCGGATGGCGAGGCTGCCTCGGAGGCGCGGGATGTGCGCGGGCGCCGCGGTGCTTGCCGCGATCGCGTGGATGGGACTCGCCTCTCTCGCCGGCGCCGACCGCGACGGGGCCCTGCTCACCGTTCGCGGCCACGCGGCGATCGACCTCGACCCGATTCGTCGCGCCGACGAGGGCATCTCGGTAAGGGGCACCCTCGCCGACCGCGCCACCGGTGAGGCCATCGCGGCGCGCGGCATCGTCGTGACCGCCGGCGAGGCCTGGGTCGACGCCCGCACCGATTCAGCGGGCCATTTCGAAGCGACCCTAAAGCTCGGCGAGGCGCCCGGCGAGGAAGCGCGCGATCTGCGGGTCGCGTTTCCCGGGACGCGGCATTACGCCGCTACTGAAGTCACGCTGCCCGACATCGACCCGCGCGCTCGCCCTCTCGAGCTCGAGATCGAGGCGCCGGCGGTGGTCACGACCGAGGCCGAAGAATCGGCCGTACTGCGAGCCCGGAGCGAGAACGAGCCCGTGTCCACGAAGGCCGAAATCATGGTCGGCCCCGACGCCGACCACCTCGAGCACCTCGCCGACGTGGACATCCGCGACGGGCGCGCCGAGATTCCGATCAGCGGCGCCGCGCTCGGCCCGCCCGGTCGCGTGCTCCTCGTCGCCGCCGCGTCGGGCGGCGATACGCACGACGCGGCCCGCGCCGAAGCCCACATCGTGGCGAGGGCGAGCACGCGACTCGCCCTGTCGGTGCCGGATAAACCGCTTCGCATCGAGGACCGGATCGAAATGCGCGGCGCACTGCGCAAAGCGGACGGCCGCGCCGTGCCGCACGCGCCGGTGGACATCGAGGAGGGCGGCCGGCGCCTCGCTCGCGCGAGGACAGACGCATCTGGCGCGTTTTCCGCGTCCATCTCCGCCGATGCGTTGGGGCCCGGGGAATTCGCGCTCGAGGCGCGCTTTGAGCCAAACGTGCCGTGGCTCGCGGCGAGCCGCTCGGCGCCCGTCGCCATCGCCGTCGGCGAAGGCCCCGCGATTCCCCGTCGCTATACGTTGGCCGCGTTCGCCGGCGCGGCGCTTTTATCACTCGTGTTCGCGGGCGCTCGGGCGCTGCCCATCCGCCGCCTGCGCGCGCTCGCATCTCGGGGGCGGCGCGCCGCCGAACCCACCCGCGGCCGGGATCGGTCGCCCGCCGCCGGGAACGCCGGGCTCAAGCCGGCCCCCCGGCGTGCCAGGCGGGCGCAAAGACCCCGCGATTTCGCGCTCGCCGGGACCATCATCGACGCGGTGACGCGTCACCCCGTCGCCGGCAGTCGCATCGACCTCGGCGGCCACGGCCCTGGGACCGCGCTTTCCGACGCAAACGGCGCGTTTTCCGTGGATTTGGAAACCGGCAGGTTCTCCGTCGAGATTTCTGCTCCCGGGTACGTCACGGCGCGCTTCGAGGCGCGCGTGCCGCACCGAGGCGAGCTCCGCGGCTTCGAGGTCGGGCTTTCACCGGTGAAAGAAGAGATCTTTTCGCGCTACCGGGAGGTCGCCGAGCCCCTACTCCCGCCGGACGAGCGCTGGGGCGCGTGGACGCCGCGCCAGATCGTAAGCCGGGTGTGGGACAGCCGGCCCGCGCCGGCGCTCGCCGCTCTCACCGAGCGCGTGGAACAGGCCTACTTTTCGCCCCGCATCCCGCAGGAGAGCGAGATCCCGGCGATCGACGCCGCGGTGCGCGCGGCGCGCGAGGAGCAGGCGAGCGGTGACAGCGGCGTTACGCAGTTGAGCGACCCCTCGTAAAACGGCGACGCGGCGCGGGCGCCGATCGCGGCACAGGAGGCGCCGGGGCTTTCATCTCCCCGCGAGTTCCCGGTATAACGCAGGCGATGCTCGGCATCGAATGGCTATACTTTCTCGCCGCGCTCGCCGCCATCGGCGCGTTCCTTTTCGTCGTAAGACGCGCCTCGGAGAAGCGCCAGCTCGGCGAGGGTCCCCCGGGGCGCCAGCTTCGCGAAGCGGCGCGCGGCGGTGACGCAGACCGCGAGGAGGAGGCTCCGAAGGCCGGCGCGGGCGAAGCCCCAGCCGAAAAGGAAGCCGAACGGGAGGCGCCCGAAGGCGCGGAGGGGCCCGAGGAGAGCCAGCGCCTGCGCGAGGGACTGGCGAGAACGCGCGGCGGCTTCGTCGCCAAACTCGGCCGGCTGTTCAGCAAAAAGCAGATCGGCCCCGAGATCCTCGACGACATCGAGGAGGTGCTGTTTTCCGCCGATATCGGCCCCACGACCGCCGACAAGCTGTTCACCGCGGTGAAATCGTCGCTGTCCCGCGATGAGCTCGAGGATCCGGATGCCGTGTGGGCCGTGCTCAAGCGCGAGTCGGGGCGACTTTTGAGCTTCGACGCGCCTCCGGTCGACACGTCGGCGCACAAGCCGTTCGTGCTGCTCACCATCGGCGTAAACGGCGTAGGCAAGACGACGACGATCGGCAAGCTCGCCGCGAAGTGGACCCGCGCCGGGAACGAGGTCCTCGTCGCCGCGGGCGACACGTTTCGCGCGGCGGCCGTCGAGCAGCTCGAGGTTTGGGCGGAGCGCGCCGGGGCTGACATCGTCAAGGGCAAGCCGTCAGCCGATCCATCATCGGTGATCTTCGATGCGATCCGGCGCGGCGCCGACGAGGGCCACGACATCGTCATCGCCGACACCGCCGGTCGCCTGCACACGCGCGCCGAGCTGATGGACGAGCTGCAGAAGGTGCGGCGCGTCGCCGGTAAGGCGCAAGGCGGTGCCCCGCACGAGACGTGGCTCGTCCTCGACGCCACGACGGGCCAAAACGCCATCCAACAGGCCCAGATGTTCAAGGAGGCCATGGACATCACGGGCATCGTCCTCACCAAGCTCGACGGCACCGCCAAGGGCGGCGTCATCTTGGGGATCTGCGACGAGCTCGGTGTCCCCGTGCGCTACATCGGGATCGGGGAGACGGTCGAGGACCTTCGGCCGTTCGACGCGGACGCCTTCATCGATGCCTTGTTCGAGGAAGCGCCCGCGCAGCGCGCTGCATGAGCCCGTGCCCCCGCGATCGCAATTCGGGCGTATGTGTTGCTGCCGAATTTCGGCCCGTGTTATAGTGAAGCCCTCGTCACAGTCTCGCTAAAAACATGGAATTGCATGCGATTTTTCGCACCTCCCGCAGCTTTGCGCGCCGGAGCCGGCCCGCTTTGAGCACCGGGCCCAAACGCGGCGAAAGCGCCGCACAGCCCGCGAGCGACGCGCTGGCGGGTCGGTGCGCGAGCGCGGCGCTGCCGACTGCGCCGCCGCTAACCGGCGCTTTTGCGCTGGGGGCGAGCACGAGCTCCCATATCCGCACAGCCCTTGCCCTCGGCAGAGGTGATGAACCATCCGACGCCCGCCCCTGTCGGGGCGAGGGCCGGCGCGGGCCGGTTCCTACTTATTCGTGTCCTCGCTACTCCTCTCGATCTTCGTTTTTCAGTGGTTTACGACTTTCGCCGTGAACCACTCGGGCACCTCGACTCGGAGAACACCAGATGATGCGTCGCCGACCGCCAATCGTCTCCACGCTCGCTGCGACTTTCCTCCTCGCGCTCTCGGGCCCGGCCGTCGCAGAGATGACCTTCGAGCCCGACGACCTCTCGGACGAGGACGACGAC
>SLNH01000211.1 GCA_007133195.1 Nannocystineae bacterium
AGCCGATCGGCCGCCGCGACGCTTCGGTCCGCGAGCGCCCGCGCCCGCCCCGGCCTGCCCGACATGGCCGCCACCCGCGCCGCTTCCCGCAGCGCGTGCGGCTCTGTGTTTTTGAACTTGCGCGCCACACGAAGCGCTTCTCGGCAGCTTTTGCGCGCCCGGGCGAGGATGCGGGCGCGGCGCCGGGGATCCGCCGCGGGCACGTCTTCGGCGCGCCGCCGGGCGGCCTCCGCCCGGTAGATGACAAGCGACACGCTCGACTCGTGCAAAAGCACGCCCTCGCCGCGTATTCGTCCGAGCCACTCGCAAAGGAGCGACTCGGCCTCCTCGGGACGCCCCGCGGCGAGCAGGCGTATCGCCTCCGCCTGCGCGATCAGGGCGGAGTTTTGAACGTGCTCCTCCCGACCGGCGAGCTCGCGGGACAGCACGTCTTCGGGCAGGTGTCCCTCCGTGGCCCGCGCCCAGGCGTCGGCCCCGAAGCTCACGCCGTGCGCGTCGTCGAGCTCGCGGCCGCGATCGAACAAGTAACGCGCGGTCTCGGCAGCCCCCGCGAGATCGCCTTCCCGGTAGCGGGCCAGCGCCGACCAGGCCAGCGGACCGTTGGCCTCCCACCGATCCCCGACCCGATCGAACAACCGGGCGGACTCGTCCCCCGCCTCGATCGCCTGTCGGTACCGCCCGGTCGCGCACAGGCTGAGGGCCAGAAATTGAGTGGCTCGCGCCTGGCCCCACAGATCGCCCCGCTCCGCGCAAAGGGCGGCCCCGCGTCGGGTATAGCGGACGGCGCGCTCGAACAGCTTGGGGAACCCGGAGCACATGGCACCGTGCAACCCGTAGGCGCGTCCCCGCGCCGTGCTCGGCGGATAGCGCTCGCTCAGGTTGAGCTCGAGCAGGTGCGCCCACAGCGCCCACACCGCGCCGCGGGCGAAGAAGTACGGCGCGCACAGGCTGTGATAAATCCGCATGGCGAACGCGTCGCTCGCCGCCCGCGCGTCACCGTCCGGCGCGCTCCGCCGGCCGACGAACTGGCCTGGGAACGCCGTGTGAAGGACCTGGACGGCGAGCTGCCAAAGCACGATCAGCGTGCAGACGAAGCTGCTCCGCGGCACGTGGCGGCCGATGAGGCGGAGCGCGCGCTCGCCGTGGTTGGCCGCCACGGTGAGATCGCCGATCTTCAATGCGAGCTGCGTGCGCCGCTCCTCGATGTCGGCGCGGGCCAGGTCGTCGGGAGCCAGCTCGTAGGCCTCGTCGAGATAGCGCGCCGATTCGTCGTAGCGAGAGCGAACGACGAGCACGTCGCCGAGCCCGCGCGCGACCCGGTAGCGAAGCTTCGGATCGCCGGCGTCCGGCACGGCCCGCGACGCCATCCGGTAGTAGCGCTCGGCCAGCTCCGCGTCGTGCCGGGCCCGCGCGGTCTCCGCCGCCTCCACCGCGAAGGGGAGCGCGCGCTGTGGCTCCCCCGCCGCGTCGTAGTGATAGGCGAGGTCGAACGGGCTGGCGTCGTGGCGTCGCTCGAGCCGCTCGGCGGCCAGGCGGTGCAGGCGGCGCCGCTCGTCATGTGGCAGCCTGCCTAAAAGCGCCTCCCTGATCCTGTCGTGAAGGAGCGTGCAGCGCGATCCGCGCCGATCCACCCAAATCAGGCCGCCGCGCAGCTCCCCGGCGATGCGAACCGCCTCGCCCGCGCCCAGCCCGGCCAAGTCACCGGCGAAGGCGGGGTCGAAGCTTCGGCCGAGCAGCGCGCCCACACGCAAAAACCGGTCCGCGGCGGGCGAAAGCCGCGCGATCCGCGCCTCGAGAAGCGCCGCCTTCTGCCCCGCCACCTGCAGCTCGGCGAGCGCGTCTTCGTCCACGCGCCACTCGTCGCGCGTTCGCGCGAGCGCCCCCGTCTCGACCAAACCCGCCAGCACCGCCGACGCGAGGAACGGATTTCCGGCCGCGCTGCGCACCACGATGTCCACCGCCGGATCCGGAATCTCGCCGGCCATCGAGGCGACTTGCTCGCGGACCTCGTCGTCGCGAAACCGCCCGAGCTCGATCCGCTGCGTGGGCTCGATCGCTGCGAGCGGATGGTCGCCCGCGACGTCTTCGGCCCGAAACGCCACGACCACGACCACGTGGCGGCCCGCCTCGGCGCGGCTGTCGCGCCACCGCGCGAGCAGCCTCAGCGAGCGCGCGTCCGCCCACTGGCTGTCGTCGACCAGCACCGCGGCCGGCTCGTCCTCCGAGCCGAGCGAGTCGAGAAACTCGCACAGCGCCGCCTGGCTCCGCTCGTCCTCGTAAACATCCGGGCCGCCAGGTCCAGAGCCTTTGCCCACGATCCCCGAAAGTTCGGGGAGCGCTTCACCCACGGCGTGGCCCGTGGCCTCCGCCCCACGCTCGATCCGCCGCCGCCGCGAGGGACGGGCGAGCGCGCTCGCGGACACCTCGCGCGCCACCGCCGATAGGAGCTGAAACGGATGAGGCGCCACCTCCGCGAGCCCCTGCCCGCGCACCACCCACGCGCCCCGCCCGCTGGCGCGCCGTCCGAATTCCTCGAGTAGCCACGTCTTGCCGCCGCCAGACTCCCCCTCGACAAACACGAGCCCGCCCGCGCCGCGCACTGCGTCGTCGAGCGCAGCGTCGAGCGCAGCGAGCTCCGCGGCGCGCCCGGTAAACGCCGGCTCCGTGAGCGCTGCCCGCGCGTCTCGTGCTCCCACAACCATCTCGGGATCGCGCTCGCCCTGCTCCAGGGCGGTTGCCAGCTCCTCGAGGTCCGCGCGGGCCGCGCGGGCGGTCTGATAGCGATCCCTGGGATCTTTGCGGAGGAGCCGGTCCACGATGCGCGCCAGCGCGCGAGGCACGCCTGTGAGCAGCGTGTCGATCGGAGGCAGCGCGACGGCGAGGTGGCCGCGCAGCACCTCGGACAGATCATCGCCGTGGACGGCGGGCCGGCGCGTGAGCGCCTCGTAGAGCACGAGCCCGAGCGCGTACAGGTCCGCGCGCCCGTCCACGCCCCGCTGGATCAGGCCCGCCTGCTCGGGCGAAAGATACAGGGCCTCCTCGGCCGATACGTCCTCGAGCGCGTCGGGCAAGAGCGCGTGGCGTGACAGCCCGAAGTCGACCACAACCGGATCAGCAGGCGAACCGCCCCGAATCACAATGTTGTCGGGTTTGAGGTCACCGTGCACGACCCCGCGTTCGTGGACCTCCTCGAGCGCGCACAGGATCCGAACCGCGAGCGCGAGGACCTCCTCGATGGAAGGGGGCTCGTCTTCGAGCCACTTGCGAAGCGACTTCCCCTCGACGTAGGGCCGCGCGAGATAGAGCGTGTCCCCGTCCGTCCCCACGCCCTCGGGCTGCAAAGCCGCCGGATTCCGGGTCGCGCCGAGAATGTCGACCTCGAGCTCCAGCCACGCCTTCGCTGCCTCGGATATCGCGACGCGCGGGGCCGTCTTGAGCACGACCGGCCGCCCCTCGGGATCCCGCCCCAACCACGTCTCGACTCCCTGCCCTCGCTTGATGAACGTCTCACCCCGATACCTGCCGGCGAAGACGGGGCCGAAGCCACCAAGTTCCATCGAGCCGCCTCCCATTCGTGGTGTCTTTAAATGATAGCCCAGCAAGGATCGGATCGAACGAGCGCGGGCGCAATACGCATAACGTTATTTCGGTTACTGAGCTCGCCTAAATATCCAGCTACAGTGAACGGATCGGCGAAATTCATTCGTCGATGCGGGTGGCCAGAAAAACCGCCCGGCAACGCACAAAGGGGTATTTATGGGCACATCAACCGAGACACCGAAACTCGTCGCCGCCGCCGTCGCCGCGGGCCTGGTGATGACCACCGCCGCCGCGCACGCCTCGGGGCAGGTCCGGTGCGACCGGCTGGAATTCGAGGTGGCGCTCGCGCCGGACGAGCCGGCCGACTATCAGGTCGTGGGATGGCTGTGCGCCGAGCCGCCCCTTGCCGGGAAGACCGTGCAGGTGCTCGTACACGGCGCCACCTACGACCATCACCTGTGGGACTTTCCGTACCAGCCCGAGAACTACTCTTACGTTCGCGCGGCGAACGAGGCCGGCTACGCCACCTTGAACCTCGACCGGCTCGGCCACGGCCAAAGCAGCCGCGTCCCCGGCGACGACCTCGACCTGGCGGCGGGCGCGTACGCGATTCACCAAGTCATCGAGGACGTGCGCGCCGGGGAGCACGTGGCGCGCGGTCTCGGCCGCGTTCAGCCCGAGCGGATCCTGCTCGCCGGGGCGTCGCTCGGCGCGAACATCTCTTGGCTCACCGCCGCGCGTCACGGCGGCATCGACGCCCTCCTGATCGCCGGATCGGCGCACACCTTCGGGATCGGCATGGATCGCGTCCTGCGCATCACCCCGCCCGTGGAACTGGATCCGCAGCTCGGCGACGAGGACTTTCCGGCCGGCTATTTCACGACGGTGCCTGGCACGCGCGGCGCGGCGTATTACGAGCTCGCGTTCGCGGATCCCCAGGTCGTCGTGTTCGACGAAGCGCTCAAGCAAACGATCACGAGCGGCGAGATGGAAAGCATCCCCGAATCGCTCACTGTCGCGTCGGAGATCGACGTGCCCACCCTCATCACCATGGGCGATCACGACGACATCTTTTGCGAGCAGCCCACTTGCAGTGAGACGGGCTCGCTAGACGACGAGCTCGACTTCTACAGCGACGACGCCTGCCCCGAGCTCCTGATCGTTCCGGAAGCGGGCCACAACCTGAACATGCACGACGGCGCCCCGACCTACTTCGAACAGGTGACCGAATGGGCCGACCGCTTCGTGGGGCCAGACAAGCACTCGCCCCCCACGGAGTCCTGCCCGTAAACGAGGAGGTACCCGGCTGCCCCGGGCGCGGGCGCCCGCCCGGGGCAAAAACGCCCCGGCGCTCTCAAGGTCTCCGAGCATGCGCCGATCTCCTCGGTATGCAGCGACCGGCGCGCGACACCGAGCGCGTGCGGCTCGCATCGCTTCAGCGCAAAGCCCGCGCCGGCCAGTCCCGCCGAGGAGAGAGGCCATGACCGGACCGTCGAAACTGTATCTCGCCGCGGCGGGATTCGTCTCGATTTTGGGCCCTGCGTCCCACTAGCGATCGAACATCATCCGGAACTCGCCCGTGAACCGCTCGGGAGACTCGCGAAACCGCCAGCCGCCGATCCGGGACTGCAGGCACGTGCCGAGGTCGGTCCCTTCGAGGTCGGGAATCGAGACATTGCCAACGTCTCCGGTCGGCTCGATGGTCACGGTCACGTGAGCACTCGTCACGTCGAGGCGGGGATCGCGAGCGAGCGCCCGGCTATAGCACCGATCGATCAAGATCTGGTGGCGGCGGTAGGTCTCGAGCAAGTCGTCGGGCGTGAGCGGCTCCGCGTCACTGTCGCCGTCGCCGTCGCCATCGCCCAAGTCGACCTCGCCGCCGCCGACCAGCGCGCTGTCGGCCCCGCGGCGATCCTCGGAGCCCGATGGAGACGCCGCGGCGCTCCGATCCGATCCCCCGGAGGCGGATGCCGTGTGCCCGGCGGCTCCTGCCTCGCGCCCTTCATCCGCGCCGCCGCGCTCCGCTTCCGCGGTTTCGGTCCCGTCGGCTTCGTCTCCCTGTGCCGGGTCGGATTCCGTTTCGGTCGACACCGGCTCGATGTCTACGCGATGCCCCAGGTGCTCGTCCGGAACCGCCGAGCGGATGATTTCGGCCGGCTGGTCATCCCCGCTCCCCGACAGCGCATACAGGGCGAACCCGAGCGCCGCCACGCCGGCCACGGCCGCAGCACTCACGATGAGCGACAAAGACGAGCGCCGCGTGCGCCGCAAAGACACCTCGCCCGGCTCGGAAAAGCTGTCGGCGACCGGCGATCCTCCCGCCGCAAACGCGGGGTCGCCTGCGGTGGCGAGGCGCGGCGCGGGGGCACGGGGAGCCGGCTCCTCGTGCTCGTTGGCAAGTGGCTTTCCCTCTGCGCCGGCGGCGGCGTAGATGCTGGCGAGATCGACGATGCGGGACGCCTCGTCGAACTCGAAGTCCATACTTTCCCCGGGTCCGGGCGAGGGCGAGGGTGACGGCGAGGCCGGGCCATCGCCCTCGCCGCCGGCGCCGCGCGTCCCCTCCGCCGCGGCGGGATCCGCCGGCTCCGCCGGGGACTCTTCCGGGGACACGACCTGTCCCGAGCCTTGCACCGGCTCGCCGGCGAACGACGCCGTGGCCGCTGAGTCCGGTGCTGCCTCCGCGGCGGGCGAAGCCACGCCATGCGGCGAAGGTTCGGCGGGGGCGTCGGCGTCGCCCGCGCCGGCCGCGGGTGATTCCGAATCGACCGTGCCCGCGGCGCTTGCAGCCCGCAAAAGCGCCGCCTCTGTCTCCGACGCACCCGCTTGGACCCCCTCCCCGCCGGCCGACTCGCGTCCGGCGACGACCGTATCCCCTTCGAAATTGGGCTCATCTTCCGGGGCGGGCGGCTCGCGAAGGTCGGCGAAGTGCTCCACGTGCTGGACTGGGCGCCAATCCTCGAAATCCTCCTGCCAGCAGAAAATCCGCTCCCCCGGGTCGCGCTTGGCCACCCAGGCCATCGCGTCGGTGAGCGGCATGGGCCCGTGCTGGATCCCGCCCACGGCAAAAAACCACGGGGGCTCCGCGTGCGCAGAAATCTGCCCGCTTTCGCCCGCTGGAATGGAACCCGATACGCCCGCCGCTTCGCCGGGCTCACCGCGCTCCTCGCGGACGGTGATCACGGCCGAGCAGTTCTTACACCGGATCTTGAGGACTTTGCCGCGAACCCGGTCGTCGGCGATCGAGTAGCGGGTCTTGCACCGATCGCAATGAAACTTCATGCCGCTGGCCCGGCTTCCCGTCTGCCGCTCGGGTTCATTTTGCAGGGGCTTTGCACCTGTGTCGAGCCCGTATCCGGTGTTCCTCAGCCGCCCCCCGCCGCAGCGCCGGGGTGGTGATCCCGATCGAGTAGATGCGAGAGCTTCACGTTCTTGAGCGCGGCGAGCATGTGATTTTTCAGCCCGGGGTCGCTCGCTTCCAGCGTCGAGAGCAGCCCCTTGACCACCTGCCGCTTTTGGCCCGGGAGACCACAGGAGGGACATCCGCAAGCGACCACCGGGAACCGCCGCAACTCCGCATACTCCACCAGGAACTCCTCCGGAACGTAGGCGAGGGGGCGAATCACGGTGTTTCGGCCGTCGTCCGATCGCAAAACGGCCGGCATGGCGGCGAGCTGGCCCGCGTAAAACAGGTTGAGGACGAGCGTTTCGATGAAGTCGTCCATGTGATGGCCGAGCGCGATCTTCGTGCAGCCGTAGTGGACGGCGAGGTTGTACAAAACGCCCCGGCGAAGCCGCGAACACAGCGAGCACGGGGTCTGGCCCGGCGCGAGCTTGGCCTCCACGATCGGCGCGAAGTTCTCGGTCACCATCCGATAATCCACGCCGGTTTGCTCGAGGTGATCGGCGATGCGCTGCGTATCGTAGCCCGGCCAACCCTGATCCACGTTGACCGCCAGGAGCTCGAATCTCACCGGCGACTTGCGGCGGAGCGAAACGAGGAGGTCGAGGAGGGCGTAGGAGTCTTTGCCCCCGGAGACGCACACCATGATCCGATCGCCGGGTTCGATCATGTCGAACTCGCCGATCGCCTGACCGACCTTTTTGCCGAGCGTCTGGCGGAGCTTGTGCTCCGACGGCCGAGAGCTCGTGGAGCTTCGCTCCCCGCCCGCGGCGCCGGCGCGCGAGAGCGTCGAAACCGGAACAAAGTCGGCCATCGGGCGCTGTATACCACGGCCTGCCCGGCCGTCACGACTCCGCGGCGCGGCGAACCTCGACGCACCGGCTCATCCGCCGGCGGGAGTCTCGCCGCCTTCCTCGGCGCCGTCGTCCGCCGACTCGCCCGCGCGCGGGGGCGCGTCGCGGGCACCCTCCGGTTTCACGCCGCCAGGCGCCCGCTCCGGCCGCGGGCCGCCCTCGCCTTGCCGCTCGTCATCGTCCCCGGGCCCGGCAGCCGGCGGGGCATCGGGTGGTCCGGCGTCCGCCGCCGGGGCGATCGCGCCGGCGTCTCGGTGCCCGCCCTGGTCGCCAAAATCCCCGCGCCGGCCGTCCTGTTCCGCGCCCGAAGGGGCGGGTGCCCGCCGTGCCTCGAGCCCCTCGGGAGCCCACGTTCGGGTGTCTACGGGCGCGATGTGTCGGGTTTCGCCATCCCGCCTGTGCAAAAACAGGCCGCCGATCTCGAGCGTGCCCTCGTTGGCGACCATATCGACGAACAGGTCCGTGTCTCCCAGCTGCGCGCCCACCCAGGTCGTCCACCGCGAGCGCAATCGATACGGCTCGTACCGGTCGACGAGCGCGATCTCGTCGCCCTGCACCACGGCGATCGCGATCTCGATGATGAGCGCCTGGACGCCCCGGCGCGCAGACACGAGCGCGATCTCGTCGGTGCCGTCACCGCGAACGTCGATCGGCGAAGCGTACACGAGCCCCTCGATCTCGATCCGCCCGCGCAGGCTCGGGGCGTCCGGCTCCCCGCCGAGCAACGCGACCGCGTCACCCGCGGTCACGAGCAGCTTTTCGCGGTCGGCGCCGGTGCACATGGGCTCGATTCGGGCTCGAGTTTCGGCGTCGTCGGACAGGTCCGCCGCCCGCGCGAGCTCTCGGGGATCGGCAGTCTCCCACGCCACCCGCCGGCCACAGCGGCCTTCAGTATCGCCCTCGCCCTCGCCCTCGCTTCCGCCTTCGCCCGCCGCGCCCAACGCGCGGTCCCCGTCCGCGGCGGCCTCCTCGCCGCCGCCCTCAGCTTCGCGGTCGTCGGCATCGCCGACATCGCCGCGGGCGGGCGGCGCCCAGCCCGGCGCGTCGTCGCGCACGATCACGGCCACCACGCGCTCGTCCTCGACCACGAATTGGGCGCTCGGCGCCTTCTCGAACGCCGCGATCCGCGGATCCCGCGCGCGCCGCGGCGACCGGGCGGCCGGCCCCAACGCCTCGTGCAGCTCCTCCTCGCGCGAACCCACGCCGATCCCGTTCTCGGTGGTCGCGATCTCGGGATCCAACACCGCGACGAAGGTCACCCCCTCGAAGTGCGTCGCGCCGATGACGAGCGCGTCGTCCTCGATGCGCACGAGGCTGTAGTCGAACAGATCGCGGATCTGCAGGAGCTCCACCCGGGGATCGTGCGGGAGCAGCCCGAGGATCTCCTCGAGGCTGGCGCCGAGCGTGTAGGGGCCCACGCCCTCGGGCCGTATCGCGTGGGGCGGCACGGCGCGCATCTCCCCGGGTGGCGGCGCCAAGACGTGTCTGCGCGCGCTCGGCCCCGAATCGCCGCGCGCCTCGGTCTCGGGTTTGTCCGCGCCGTCATCGCGGTCGCTGCAGCCGGCGACCAAAAAGGCGATGACGACCGCCGCCGCGAGCGAAACGGGCACCGCCAGCCCCAAAGCGGCCCGGCGCACTCCCGTCACCCCCCCTCCAGCCCGGCTCCGGCGCGGACGAGCGCCTCGCGCGTCGCGTCCAAGGCCGCGCGCACCGCCGGCGGCGGGTGGGCCG
>SLNH01000130.1 GCA_007133195.1 Nannocystineae bacterium
ACACCCGGGTGATGCCCGTGCGGCTCGCGGCCACCAAACCCACCGGCGGGGCCGTCGAGCTTCTCGCCCTCGAGCCCGCCGATCCCGACGCCGACGTCCCGGGCTCCCGCTCGTTTCGGTGCCTCGCCAAGAGCCGGCGGCCCTTGCGCCCCGGCACCGAGCTCTCGATCGCCAGCGGCCAGGCGTGGGCGCGCGTCGTAGACGTCGCGGACGGCCGCGGGGCCAAGGTCGTCGTCGCCGAGTTCGACCGGCCCGCCACCGAGCTGTTCGAGCGGTTCGGACAGACCCCGCTGCCGCCGTACATCGAGCGCCCGGCCGGCGAGTCGGCCGCCGATCGCGAGCGCTATCAAACGGTGTTCGCAAACCAGCCCGGCGCCGCGGCCGCGCCCACCGCCGGGCTTCACTTCACCGCCGAGGTCGTGCGCGCGCTCGAGGCGCGCGGCGCGGCCCTGGCGCCGCTCACCCTGCACGTCGGTCTCGGCACGTTCGCGCCCCTGCGGAGCCCCGACCTCGATCAAAACGAGCTCCATGCCGAGCGCTATCGCATCCCTCGGCGCACCGCCGACCTCGTTGGCTCCGGGCGGCCGGTCGTCGCCGTGGGCACCACCGTGGTGCGCGCGCTGGAGGCGGCGGCGGGCGAGCGCCGCGTGACGCCCGGCGCCGGGCGAACCTCCTTGTTCATCCGGCCGGGGTACCGGTTTCGCGTGGTCGATCATCTCGTGACGAACTTTCACCTGCCCGAGTCGAGCCTCCTCGTCCTCGTGTGCGCGTTCGCCGGCTACGAGCGAACCATGGCCGCGTACCGCCGCGCGGTGAGCGAGGGATTTCGGTTTTACAGCTACGGAGACGCCATGTTCGTGAGCCGCGCGGAGGCGATGTGATCGAGGGGTTTTCGTTCGAGGTGGTCGCCCAGCGCGGGCGGGCTCGCGCCGGTGTGCTGCACACCCCGCGAGGCTCGATTCCCACCCCCGCGTTCATGCCGGTGGGCACCCAGGGGACGGTCAAGGCGATGACCGCAGGGGAGCTCGCCGCGCCGCCGCTAGACGCGCGCATCATCCTCGCCAACACCTACCACCTGTTTCTGCGACCCGGGCTCGAGGTCATCGGCGCCCACGGGGGCCTGCACGAATTTTCGGCCTGGCACCGGCCCATCCTCACCGACTCAGGCGGCTTTCAGGTATTCAGCCTCGCCGGCCATCGCCGGATCGACGACGATGGCGTCGACTTTCGGAGCCACATCGACGGCACGCTCCACCGGCTCACGCCCGAGCGGGCGATGGAGATCCAGGCTACGCTCGGCTCGGACATCGCCATGGTGTTCGACGAGTGCCCGCCGGCGGGGGCCGACGCCGAAGCGCAAGACCGCGCCGTAGCTCGCTCCACCGAATGGGCCCGGCGGTGCGCGATGCAGAGGCGGCCGCCGGGGCAGGCGCTGTTCGGCATCGTCCAGGGTGGCCTCGACGTGGCCCGCCGCCGGCGCCATCTGGCGGCGCTCAGGGAGATCGGGTTTGACGGCTACGCGCTCGGCGGCTTGTCGGTCGGTGAGCCCGCCGCGGACATGTACCGGGTCTTGGACGAGTTCGCGAATGAGCTTCCGGAGGGACAGCCCCGATACCTCATGGGCGTGGGCACCCCGGCCGATATCGAGCGGGCGGTGAGCGCCGGGGTCGATATGTTCGATTGCGTGCTCCCCACCCGGAACGCCCGCACCGGAACCCTGTTTTGCGACGGCGGCACCATAAATATCCGGAATGCCCGATTCCGCACCGATACGGGGCCGGTGGACCCAACCTGTCCGTGCGAAACATGTCGAACAGTTTCGCGCAGTTACCTGCGCCACCTGTTCCGGGCCAAGGAGATTCTTTACAACCGCCTCGCCACCGTTCACAACCTAACCCACTACGCGAGGCGGATGGCGGTGCTCCGCGAGCACATTACCGAGGGGCGCGATCAGCGGCCTCTTGACTGAATGTGTGCGCAGATGCTAAAGCACCGCGTCTTTTCGCCCCGTTACGCTACGAAACCGACGCCGACGAGGAGGCAGCCGTGCAGGGAGCAGGTTCTTCGCTGCTTTTAATCATCTTGATGTTCGCCATCTTCTACTTCCTACTGATCCGCCCCCAGGTGAAGCGGCAGAAGGAACATCAAGCGATGTTAAACGCCCTTCAAAAGGGCGATATGGTGATCACCCGCGGGGGACTCATCGGTAAGATTACGGGCATCACGAGCCACGTCTTGACGTTGGAGCTTCAGGAGAAGGTCCGCGTTCGCGTGATGCGTCAACACGTCGACCAGAAATTCGACCCCGAGCAGTACGAGGCGAAGGGCGAAGCCTCCAAAGCTGCCTAACCCGCGCTCGCGGGCCGCGAGAGCAATCACGCGGGAGCGTTTGAACGCGCGCGGGTGAGTGACCCGCGCCCGGCTCGTCAGGGAAGCCCATGGACCGCAAGACTCGTTGGCGAACAGTTTGGCTGGGGCTCATCACATGCCTCGCCGTCGTGCTCCTTATCCCCACTTTCGTATCCTCGGAGCGGCTCCCGACCCAGTTTCAGGACATCTACAATCAGCGGATCATCCAGGGGCTGGATCTCCAGGGGGGGCTTCACATCGTCTACAGCCTCGATCTGGATCGCGCCGTCGATGATCGCGCGACGGATATCCGCCGCGACCTGGAGGCCGTGATCGCCGAGCGCGGGATCGACGCCACGGTCCACACGCCCCGAGAGCCCCTGGGCGGCGTCGATATCGTGCCCGCCGAGGGCCAAGTTCTCGACGAGGAGGAGCTCATCGGCGCCTACGGCGACACGGTCGAGGTGGTGGAGTGCGCGGACGAGCGCCCCGAAGGAGCGCTTTGCCTCAAGGTCTCCGAGGACTACGCCGCCGACGTGCGAGACACCGCGCTCGAGCAGGCGATTCTCATCATCCGCGACCGCATCAACGAGCGCGGGATCGCAGAGCCCCAAGTCGTTCGCCGCGGCCAGCAGATCATCGTCGAGCTCCCGGGCCTTCACGGGGAGGCCGAGGTCGAGCGCGTGCGGAGCATTCTCGAGCGCACCGCGCGCCTCGAGTTCAAGGTGGTCGAGGAAGATACCGAGTTCATGCAGGAGCTCTATCGCCACGTAGACGGCGACGAGCGGGCCGAGGAGCTCGGCATCGGGACCGACATCGAGACCTGGGTGCACGATGAGACCGGGCGCGAGTACCAGGATTACTACCTCACCGCCCGCGATCGCACCGAGTACATGCCCGAGGAGGAAGCCGCGGAGTACGGCTGCGCCCTCGACGCCAACGTTCCCCGCCGAAATGGCGAGGTCGAGTGCACGATCTCCGGCCGGATGATCCTCGAGGAGTACCTGGGCGACCTCGCCCAGCAGGACGACAAGTTCGTGCCCGGCGAGGACTTCGAATTCGGGTTCGAACGGCAGGAGCCTCGCACCATCGACGAGGACGAGGTCCGCGAGGAGCGCTGGCGCACGTTTTATCTGAGGCGCGAGGTGGAGCTGTCCGGCTCGGCGGTCGATGACGCCAGCGTCGTGTTCAACCCGACCACGAATACGCCGGAGGTCCTGGTCGAGTTCACGCGCTGGGGCGCGCGCCGGTTCGGCGAGCTCACCACCCAGAACACCGGCCGCAAGATGGCGATCCTCCTCGATGAGCGCATCAACTCGGCGCCCACGATTCAAACCGAGATCCTGGGCGGGCGCTCGACGATCACGATGGGCGGCGGCACGGTCCAAGAGCAGGAGCGCGCGTCGCAAGACCTGGTCGATGTGCTCCGCACGGGCTCGCTTCCCGCGCCCCTCGAGGAGCAGTCGTCGTCGGTGGTGGGGCCGCTCCTCGGCCAAGACGCCGTCGATCGGGCGCAGCTGGCGTTCATCATCGGCGGGCTCCTCGTGGCGTTCGCCATGATGGTGATCTACCGCGTCGCCGGCTTCATCTCGCTCGTCGCCCTGTCGCTCAACATCCTGTTCATGATGGCGGCGCTGGCCGCGCTCCAGGCGACGCTCACGCTGCCGGGCATCGCCGCGCTCGTGCTCACCCTGGGCATGGCGGTGGACGCCAACATCATCATCTTCGAGCGAATACGCGAGGAGTTACGCGCCGGCAAGTCCGTCCGCGGGGCGGTAGACGCGGGCTTTTCGCGCGGCTTCAACGCCATCATCGACGCCCAGGTAACGACCTTCGTGGCGGGCTACGTCCTCTATCAGTACGGCTCCGGGCCGATCCGCGGCTTTGCCGTGATGCTGCTCATCGGCATCGCGTGCACTCTGTTCACGGCGACGTGGTGCTCGCGGCTGTTCTTCCAGTACTACGTGGGCCGCGGCCGCAAGGCGGAGACGATCGCGATCTAGCGAGTCGAGGACGAGGAAGAAGACCTCATGGCAACGCACAAGCCCTTTCGAGAGCTGGTCAAGCCCGACAGCAACTTCGAGTTCGTCGGCAACTCCCGCCTGTGGGCCACGATCTCGCTTTTGCTCATCCTGGGCACGTTCGCGACGCTCTTTTTGAACAAGCAGCTCCGCGGCGACTACCTGAACTGGAGCATCGACTTCGCCGGCGGAACCGAGGTGATCCTCGAGTTCCGCGACGGTGACGGCGAGCTCGCCCAGGTCGAGCCGGCGGACGTGCGCGGCACGCTGTCGGAAGCGGGGTTCCAGGACTTCGATGTCTCGGCGTTTTCGTGGAACGTCCCCGAGCAGGACGAGGACGCCGAGGGGATGCGTGTCCGCACGCAGCTGTTCTCTGCCGTCGACGGCGACCAGCAGGACCAGCTCACCGACGCCTTCTACGACGCCTTCGAAGGCCAGGGGGTCCAGCAGGTGGGCTGGTCGGGCAACCGCATGTTCGTCCAGTCCTCGCAGCCGATGGACGAGGCCGAGGCCGAGGCGTTTTTCGCCGAGTTCGGCGTCACCATGCGCGGCTGGAGCGACGAGCAGCGCGCGCAGTTCGCTCGGCCGGAGGCGGGCACTGACGAGTACCAGGCGCAGTTTTCCATCGTGGGGATCGAGCGCCAGATCGAAAACGCCCTGAGGGAGGGCCTCGCGGAGGTGGACTCGCGGGTCGTCAACGTCTACGGCGTGGGGCCGGCCGCGGGTCGAGAGCTCCGAAACGACGGTATCGAGTCGCTGTTTTACGCGATCGCGCTGATCATGCTCTACATCGTGTTCCGCTTCGACGTGCGCTACGCGCCCGGGGCGGTCGCGGCGCTGCTTCACGATGCGATCTTGGTCGTCGGCGTGTTCGCGCTCACGTGGACGGAGGTGTCGCTCACATCCGTGGCGGCGCTGCTCACGGTGATCGGCTATTCGGTAAACGACACCGTCGTCATCTTCGACCGAATTCGCGAAAACGTCGGCCGCTACAAAGACAAGAAGTTCGCGCGCGTCATCAACATCTCGCTGAACCAGACGCTGGCGCGGACCCTCCTCACCTCGCTCACGCTGCTGGCCGTCACGCTGGTCATGAACATCTTCGGCAGCGGGCAGGTGCGAAACTTCGCGTTCGCCATGAACATCGGCGCCGTGGTCGGCGTGTACTCGTCGATGTTCGTCGCCTCGCCGGTCGTCTTGCTCTTGCACAACAAGTACTTCGGCGCGCGGCCCAAGCGGCGGCCAGAGGGCGTAACCGTGCCTGACGACGGCGACGGCGACGGCGAGAGCGAGGGCGAGGCGTCGCGGCGATCGATGCTCGACGAGCCCGACGACCCTGACGAGCCCGACGACGAACGCCGCTAGCGAACGGGGAATGGGACCGGGCCCGAAGGCCGCGATTGAACCGCGGTTTTCGGGCCGGCCTGCAAAGCGCAGCGAGACGCGCGCAGAACAGCGCGTGTGCGCTTTGCTCGCGGACGCGCCGCGCTGAACACCGCTTTAGCGCGCGGGCGATCGCAGCGCGCTGTCGCAGGGCCCAGGGCTGTCGCGCGGTGTCATAGCGAAGCGATAGGCTCGCGCGGTGACTTCGGAACCGTTTTCCGTTCGCGACGTGGATGGTTCGCTCGTCCGCCGGCTGTGCGAAGGGCTTGGACTTCACGCGGTGACGGCGCGCTGCCTGGCCGGCCGCGGCATCACGGCTTTCGACGACGCGCGCGCCTACCTGTCCCCCAAGCTCAGCGAGCTCCGCCCGCCCACGGGTTTGGCGGGGCTCGAGGAGGCGCTCGATCGCCTCGAGGTTGCCGCGCGGCGCGGCGAGGCGGTGGGCGTGTTCGGCGACTACGACGTAGACGGCGTGACCACGTGCGCGCTGTTTACCTCGTTCCTCCGCGGGGTAGGGGCGACCTGCGTCCCGCGGGTCGCGAGGCGCGATGCGGGTTACGGGTTTCAAACCAGCGACGTGGATGCGTTCGCGGAGGCGGGCTGCCGGGCCGTCATCGTAGGAGACTGTGGCACGACGGATGTCGACGCGGTAAGCGCTGCCCGCGCGCGCGGCCTCGACGTGATCGTCGTCGATCACCACAGCGTCCCCGACAAAGACCCGTCGGCGCACCCTGCGCTGGCGCTCATCAACCCGCTTCGCGCCGACTCGACCTTTCCGTTTCGGAGCATGGCGTCGGTGGGGCTCGCGTTTTACGTCTGCGCCGCGCTCAGAACGCGGCTCGCGGTGCGGCGGGTGATCGCAAACCCGCCGGACATTCGCGAGCTCCTCGACCTGGTCGCGCTCGGCACCATCGCCGACGTGGTACCGCTCGAGCGCGAAAACCGGATTCTCACGGCCCAAGGACTCAGGGCGCTGTCGAGGCGCGGCCGTCCCGGGGTCGCGGCGCTGCTCGCGCGCGCCGGGGTGCGGGCGGGCGAGCCGATTTGCGAGCGGACGGTCGCCTGGAAGCTCGGGCCGCGGCTAAACGCTCCGGGTAGGCTCGGCGATGCGGCGCCGGCGCTTTCGCTCCTTTTGGCCGGCCAGGCCGACGCCCAGGCGGCCGCTGCAGATCTCGAGGCGGAAAACGATCGGCGGCGGAGCGCGCAGGATCGGGTGCTAAGCGAGGCCCGCGCGCAGGCCGCCGCCGCGCCGGCGCAAAGCGCGCTGGTGGTGGCCGGGGAGGGGTGGCCGAGCGGGGTGGTCGGCATCGCGGCGGCCAAGCTGTGCGAGGAGTACGGAAAGCCGGCCTTCGTGCTCGCCATCGATCGCGAGCGCGGCGAGGTGCGCGGCTCGGCCCGCTCGGTCCCGGGCGTCGATCTCGTGCGCGTTTTGTCGCGCTGCCAGGATCTCCTGTCCCGCTACGGCGGTCACGAGGGCGCCGCCGGGCTGTCTGCGCGCCCGGCGCAGCTAGGCGCGCTGCCCGATGCGCTGGCGCGCGCGGTGTCCGCGGAGGGCAAGGGCGCGGTCGCGCAGGAGCGGGCCGCCGACGCGGAGGTCTCGCTCGGCGAGCTCAGCACCGAGCTCGCCGGCGAGCTCGGCGTGCTCGCGCCGTTCGGCCGGGGCAACCAAGAGCCCGAGCTCGTAAGCCGCAAGCTACGCGTCCGGCGCAGCCGCCGGGTCGGCGACGGCTCCCACCTAAAGCTCGAGCTCGAAAGCCACGCCGCGTCGCTGTCGGCGATCGGTTTCGGCCTGGGCGACCAGGACCCGGGCGAGGGCGCCGAGATCGATGCGCTATACGCCCCGTCGATCTCCACGTTCAGCGGCACCCCCAAAGTCGAGCTCGTGCTCCGCGACCTCGCCCGCAGCTAACGCTTGGCCGCCGCCCGCCGGTCGGGCTAAAACGTGGGCGTGGAAGACGAGCGCGCGCGGGCGTCGGGCGATGGCTCGGCGCCGGATGCTGGCGGCGACGCGGTGGTGCTACCGCGCGGCACGGGCGTGCGGATGCGCGCGGCGCACATCGTGCGCATCGTCATTCTGGCGGCGGCGCTCGTCGTCTTGGCGATGTTCGGTCGCACGTGCGCCGACGGCGTGGCGGCGTTCGTCATGTCGTTCGGGCCGCCTGCGACGGAGGCTGGCAGCCCCGGGCAGATCGATCGGGACGAGCTAAGGCGGCTCACAGACGAGGAGATCCGCGAGCAGTTCCCGTCTTTGATCGAGCGCGACGCCGGAGCGGGAGGCGCAGCGGCCGCCGAAGCTGAAGCCGGCGACGCGGGGGCCGGAGCGGCTCTTGGCGAGGATGCGAGCGAACCCGAGCGCGAGCCGAACGGCGCGGGCGCCGAGCCCGGCGACGGTGAAGCGGCTTTTGGCGACGGACTCGCGCCGGAAGGCGAGGGCGGCGAGCCGGACGACGGGGGCGATCCCGACGCTTTCGAGCCGTGAGCGCGACCAGGCTCGGTCAGTCGAGCACGCGGTGGCCGTGACACGGCATGCGCCGGCGCAGATCGGCGATGTAGTCCGTGTCGATCTCGGCCACCGCAATCCCGGTTCCCTCGGGGCGCTCGGCGAGGACTTCGCCCCACGGATCGACGATCAGGCTGTGGCCATACGAACGGCGCTTTTCGTTGTGCTCACCGACCTGCGCGGGGGCCACGACGTAGCACTGGTTTTCGATGGCGCGCGCGCGGAGCAGGGCGTGCCAGTGCGCGTCGCCGGTGTGGGCGGTGAACGCCGAGGGAACGAGGAGCACCTCGGCGGCGTCGTCGAACGCCAGTTTGCGATACAGCTCGGGAAACCGCACGTCGTAGCAGATGGTGAGCCCGAGCTTGGCCAAGGGCGTGGTGACCGAGACGATCTCCCGCCCGGCCTCGGTCGTATCCGACTCGCGAAGCCGGATCTTGTCCGGGATGTCCACGTCGAATAGATGGATCTTGCGGTAGCGCGCCGCGAGCTCGCCGCTCGGGGAGATCACCACGCAGGTGTTGTACGTGCGCGTGATGTCCCCGCCCTCCTCCTCGGGGAGAATTTCGGCGATGCCGCCGCCGACCACCCACATCTGGTGCTCGCGGGCGATCTCGAGGGCTGCGCCGAGGATGGGGCCGGGCTCGTGATGATCGAGGATCTCGGCGACGGCAAACCGGTTCGGCTCCCGTCGCGGAAGAAACCCGTAGCATTCGGGCAGGGCGAAGAGCTCAGCCCCCCGGCCCGCGGCCTCGGCGGCGAGGCGTTTGCAGGTGGCTAAGTTCTCCTCGCGATCCTCGGTGGATGTGAGCTGCGCCGCCGCGACCACGAAGCGGTTACTCGCCATGTCCGCCCGGTTACCAGAAATCGGCGCCCACGACTACAGCGAATCTCAGTTGCGACGGGCCTTGCACCGCACCGCGCCACCGCTCGAAATCCGGATGTCGGCCCCTTGCGCCGCTCGAATGACCATGGTAGGTAACGCGTGACAATCGTCAGGCTCCCTACGAGAAGGTGGGCTCGCGCCCACCTTTTCTTGTTTGGGCCCAAGAGCGGCGACGAAGTTGAAGACCCCGGACGACATCAGAGACGAGCTTTTCGCCATCGCGGAGCCCCTGTGTAACGAAGAGGGTTACGAGCTCGTGGACATTCGCTATCTGCGGGAGCAGAGCGGATGGGTGGTGCGCGCGTTCATCGATCGCTTGGGCGGGCGTTCGGGCGGGATCTCGTTTGCCGATTGCGAACGGATAAGCCGCGAGTTATCGGCCGTTCTCGACGTCGAGGATCCGATTCCGCACGCGTATAACCTCGAGGTGTCGTCTCCTGGCGTCGACCGGCCGCTGCGCACCGCGAGCCACTTTCGGCGTTTCGTCGGCCACACCGCCCGCGTCTTGCTCACCGAGGCGCAAGACGGTCGAAAGCGGTTCAAGGGGCGCATCGAAGCGGTGGCGCCAGAGGCCTATGATGACGCCGATGACGGCGATGACGACGCCCCCGACGACGCCCCCGAAGACGCCGAGCGCGACCCGGGCGGCGGATCCGCACCTGGGGAGGCCGCCGTGACGATCCGCGTCGACGACGGCCAGAGCTTTTCCCTCCGCATCGCGGACATCGCCAGCGCCAAGCTCGTCCCCGACTGGGACGCGCTGGAGCACCACGCGGGCGGGGGACCCGAGGGCGGCGACGCGGAAAACGGCGCCCCGCCCGGAGCCGCCTAGGCGCCGCACACACAGGGAGCCGAGGGACAAGCTTACGACGGGCGAGACGCGCCGGTAGCGCGACGGAGCTGCCAAGGGAAAACGAAGATGCAACCGAATCTCAATATGGTCATCGACCAGGTCGGCAAGGACAAGAGCATCGATCGCGGTGTGCTCGTCCAAGCGCTGGAACAGGCGATCCTGACCGCCGCGAAGAAGACCTTCGGTCAAAACCGCGAGATGGAAGCGCAGTTCAACGATGAGACGGGGAGCGTCGACCTTTTCCTCATCGTGAACGTCGTCGAAGAGGACGGCGAGCCGGGGCGCGAGATCACGGCCCATGACGCCCACCGCTACGGGCTCGAGGCCGCCTTGGGCGACGAGCTCCTGTTTCAGATCTTCTACCGGAGCGAGGACGCAGAGCGCGCGGCCGAGCAGGACGAGCAGTTCGGTGACTTGATCGAGCTGAAAAACGCGCACAAGCGGTTCGGGCGGATCGCGGCGCAGACCGCCAAGCAGGTGATTTATCAGCGCGTTCGCGAGGCGGAGCGCGACAACATCTACAACGAGTTCAAAGACCGCAAAGGCGAGCTCATCACGGGGATCGTCCGCCGCTTCGAGCGCGGGGCGCTCATCGTGGATCTGGGCCGCGCGGAGGCGGTGCTCCCGGTGCGCGAGCAAGTGCCGCGCGAGTCGTACCGGGCCGGCGATTCCATCAAGGCCTACGTGCTCGACATCGACCGGCACGCGCGCGGCCCACAGATCATCCTCTCGCGCACCCACAAGGGGCTGCTCGAGAAGCTGTTCGAGACCGAGGTGCCCGAGATCTACGAGCGGATCGTGCGGATCGAGTCGTCTGCTCGCGAGCCGGGCGCGCGCGCCAAGATCGCCGTGTCCTCGCGGGATCGCGACGTCGATCCGGTGGGCGCGTGCGTGGGCATGAAGGGCTCGCGCGTGCAGGCGGTCGTGCAGGAGCTGCGCGGCGAAAAGATCGACATCGTCCCCTACGACGACGATCCCGCCCGGTTCGTGTGTAACGCCATCGCCCCGGCCGAGGTCACGCGGGTGATCATCGACGCGGAGGGCCACCGGATGGAGCTCATCGTCCCCGACGACAAGCTCTCGCTGGCCATCGGCAAAAAGGGACAAAACGTCAGGCTCGCTTCCCAGCTCACGAGCTGGCGCATCGACATTCACTCCGAGACCAAGATCGCGGAGCTCGAGGCCCGCGCGAAGTGGCAAATCGCTTCGATTCCGGGGGTGTCCGAAGACGTGGCGGAGACGGTATTTCGGCTCGGCTGGCGCTCGGTCGCAGACCTGTCGAGGGCGCGCCCGGAGGAGGTCGCATCTGTGCCGGGCGTCGGCGACGTAAACGTGGCTCAGGACATCGTCGAGGGCGCCAAGCAATTCCTCCGCGAGCAGCAGCGGCGAAACGAGGAGGCGCGCCGGGAGAGCGAGCGGCGCGCGAAGCTGTCCGAGCGCGACAAGCTCCTCGAGGTGAGGGGGGTGGATGAGGGGGTTATCGAGTCCCTTGCGCGGGCTGGGATTGACACGGTCCAGCAATTGGCTCAGATGATAAGCTTCGACCAGGTCGCGGAGGCGACCGGACTGGACTCCATGGAGCTCGTAAAGCTTCGCCACTCTGCGCACATATGGCTCGGCACGATCGACCCCGATACCCCCGAGCCCGAGTCGGTGCCCAGGGCTGCCGAGGCCATGCCGAGCGTCCTTGTGCCGCCCAATCCGGCCGATTCGCCCGCTGATCCCAACGCTGCCACGCCGGCGGCGTCCGCTTCACCGAACGTGGAGGGGCGTCGCGCCGGGGGCTCGGTCGAGGAACGTTAGGGGACGCGGAGCGAACCTGCGAAGCGGGACCTATAGAGGAGAGTACGAGGCGAGGACTGTGAGGCTAGCTAAGCGACAAGCGACATCGCGGCACGTTCACGTGCCGGTGCGAACCTGTGCGGGCTGCCGGCAGCGGGACGGAAAGCCGGCGCTCGTGCGCGTTGCGCGTACCCCCGAGGCGACGGTAGTGGACATTTCGAAGCATACGCCTGGGCGCGGTACATACGTGCACCGCGATGCCAGCTGCATCGACCGCGCCACGCGACGCGGCGGCTTGGCAAGGCATTTGCGGGCCTCCCTGAGCCCCGAGGAGACGGCCACTCTTCGCCGAGAGCTGCACGCCGAGCTCTCGCGACAGGGTGATTCGATATCGGAAGCCAGCGCCGTGGGGGCGGCATTTCTCGATAAGGGGCAGTCATGAGCACCGGAGCGAAGATGCGTGTTTACGAGATCGCCCGCGAGGTGGGGCTCCCGAACAAGGAGCTCATCGCGAAGATCCGGGCGCTGGGCCTCGAGGTGAATAACCACATGTCCTCGCTCGACATCGACGACGTGCAACGCGTCAAGCGATCGCTCGAGAAGGAACGGCTCGAGAATACGGTCACCAAGCGGCTGTCTTCGACGGTGCTCCGGCGGCGCAGTCGCGGGGGGAAATCCCAGGCTGCCGCCGGGGGCGCCGAGACGCCCGCGCCGGCCGACGGGGAGCCCTCCGGTGCCGCGGAGGCCGCGCGGGCCGCGGAACAAGCGCCTTCTGCCGACGGCGACAGGCGCCATGCAGAGGGTGAGCTGCGCGGTGAGGGGCAAAACGCGGGCGGCGACCTCGCCCCGGCGTCGCCTCCAGACGACAGGCCCCAAGCCCCCGCGCCTCAAGCTGCCCCCCCGGTCGCGGCGGAGCGGAGTGAGCCGCCTGCCCCGAGCCCGGAAGCAGAGCCGACGGAGCCCCGCGCTGCGGAGGCGCCCGAGCCGCGGGCAGCCGAGACGGCGCCCGCCTCGGCCGAACGCGCCCCGGAAGCCGAGGAGGCCTCCGCGGACGCGGGGAGCGGTGGCGAAGAAGCCGAGCCGGCCGCCGCTCAGGCGGAGCCGGAGCGCGAGCCGGCGGAGCCCGAGCCGACGAGCCAGCCCGCCAGCCGGCGCCGCCGCGCGGTCGTCGTCGAGGGGCCACCCGTCGTGGATCTGCCGGGCGCGGCGAAGCCCGAGCAGCCGCAGGCGCAGGCGTCGGCAGACGGTGCATCCGAAGCGGTGTCGGCCGCGGCGCCGTCGCGCCGCGTGGAGCAGGCGCCGCCGGCGGAGGCTCGCGGTGGCGGCCAAGGCCAGGGCGGCGAGAGCGGTCCGCAAACCCTCGCCGACGTCGCCGACCACGCCCGAAACCGGTTCGAGCAGGAGCTCGAGCGGGCGCGCCGGCAGGCGGCCGAGCGCGAAAAGCAGCGCGAGCAGGAGCAGCCGGCGAGCGCCTCGGCCAGCGAGGGGCCCACTGAAGACGATGCCCGGCCCAAAGGGCGGCCCGAGGTGGGCTCGGTGATCGACCTGCCGATGACGCGGATCAAGATCACCGAGCGGCCGGCGGGCAGGCCCGCCCCCGGCGCTGGCCCGGCCCGCGGTCGGTTCCCGCAGCAGCAGCAACAAACCCGCACGCGCCGCACGCGCGATACGCGCAAGAAGCAGAAGCCGCGCGGCACGGGCAAGCAGACGCAGATCACCACGCCCGCCGAGCACAAGCGCGTGATTCGCATGGAGGAGACGATCACGGTCTCCGACTTGGCGCGCAACATGGGCGTCAAGGCCAACGAGGTGATCAAGAAGCTGTGGTCGATGGGCATGATGGGAACGACCATCAACGCCGCCATCGATCAGGACACGGCTCAGATCTTGGCCACCGAGTTCGGCTACGAGATCCAGAACGTGGCGTTCAAAGAGGAGGACGCGTTCTCACAGCCCGAGGAGCCCACCGGGAACCTCGAGCCCCGGGCGCCGGTGGTCACGGTCATGGGGCACGTCGATCACGGCAAGACGTCGCTCCTCGACTACGTGCGCCGGAGCCGGGTGGCTTCGGGTGAGGCCGGCGGCATCACCCAGCACATCGGCGCCTACCGGGTAAGCGCTGGTGATAACTACGGCGATCTGGTCTTCATCGACACGCCGGGCCACGCGGCGTTCACGGAGATGCGCGCGCGCGGCGCCCAGCTCACCGACGTGGTGATCCTCGTCGTCGCCGCCGACGACGGGGTGATGCCCCAGACCGGCGAGGCCGTAAACCACGCCAAAGCCGCCAAGGTGCCCATCGTGGTCGCGGTCAATAAGTGCGACCGGCACGACGCCCAGCCCGAGCGGGTGCGCCAGCAGCTCGCCGACTATGGGCTCATTCCCGAGGAGTGGGGCGGCGACACGATGTACGTCAACGTCTCGGCGCACACCGGCGAGAACATGACGACGCTCCTAGAGTCGGTGGCCCTCACCTCGGAGCTCCTCGAAGTGAAGGCCAGCGCCGACAAGGCGGCGGTCGGCACCGTGATCGAGGCGAAGCTCGACAAGGCCCGCGGGCCCATGGCCACGGTCCTCATCCGCGAGGGGACGCTGCGCGTCGGCGACATCGTCGTGGCCGGCGAGCACATGGGCAAGGTGCGCGCGCTCCTCAGCGACGCCGGGGAAAACGTCAAGGAGGCCCCGCCCTCGACGCCGGTCGAGGTATTGGGCCTCGACGGCGTGCCCGACGCCGGGGAGACGCTAAACGCCACCGAGGACGAGAAGAAGGCCAAGCAGGTCGTCGAGTACCGGCGCCAGGCCAAGCGGAAAAAGGAGCTCGCCAACACCGGGCGCGTGTCGCTCGAGGGCCTCATGGAGAAGATCCAAGAGGGCGAGCAAAAGGAGCTCAAGATCGTCCTCAAGGCCGACGTTCACGGCTCGGCGGAAGCGGTCAAGCAGGCGCTCACCAACCTGTCCACGTCCAAGGTGGCGGTCAACGTCATCCAGGCCGGGGTCGGCGGCATCACCGAGACCGACGTCAACCTGGCCAAAGCCAGCGGCGCCATCATCATCGGCTTCCACGTCCGCCCGGCCGGAAAAGCGGCCAAGGTGGCGGAGCAGGAGGGTGTCGAGATCAAGATCTACGACATCATCTACGAGGCCCTCGATGAGGTGCAGTCGGCGATGGCCGGGCTGCTCCCACCGATCAAGCGCGAGCGCGAGATCGGCAAAGTGGAGGTGCGCGAGACGTTCACCATCCCGCGCGTCGGTGTGGTGGCCGGGTCGATGGTCCTCGAGGGCAAGATCCAGCGAAAGAGCCACATCCGCGTCGTGCGCGACGCGGTCCAGGTCTACGAGGGCAAGGTCTCGAGCCTCAAGCGGTTCAAAGACGACACCTCCGAAGTGGACAAGGGCTACGAGTGCGGGATCATGCTGGACGGCTTCAACGATATTAAGGTGGGCGACATCATCGAGGCCTACGAGATCGTTGAGGAGCAGGCGACGCTATAGCGCGCCCAGCGCCGCTGGCCGGGCTCGCCGCCGGCGGCTCGCCGTCGCGCCGGGCGCCGGGTGACCGCCCGGGTTCGGGGGCGAGCTCGAGCGATCGGCGCGGCGCCCAGCCCCCAGGGAGAACACGGTGATCGTCGCGGTGTGCAGGGTGACCGTGCTCGTTTCCTACGCGCACTCGCTCAAAGACAAACGCGGCGCGATCCGAAAGATGAAGGATCGCGTTCGCGCCAAATTCGGCGTCGAGCTCGCGGAGGTGGGAGGTCTCGATACGTGGCAGCGCGCCGTGCTCGGCTTTGCCGTCGTGTCGAGCGATCGCGACCACGGGGAGGCGATCGTCACGCGGGTGATCCGGTTTATCGAGGGCATGGGCGTGGGCGAGCTCATCGAGGACGAGCGCGACGTCCTTCGCTACGGAGACGAGCTTTGAGCAAGGGAGAAAAGCGGCGCGCCCGCGTGGCGCACACCATGCGCCTTCACCTGTCCGAGATGATCTCGCGCGAGCTCAAGGACCCGCGCCTCGAGGGCGTGCCGGTCATCAGCGTCAATATCGTGGAGCTAAACGGCGATATGAGCACGGCGCGGGTGTTCGTCGGGTTCCCTGGGGCCGAGCCCGCGGCGGCCGAGCAGGCGGTCCGCGCGCTCGAGACCGGCGGCCGGCGTCTGCGCGGTCCGCTCGCTCGCCGGATGAACCTAGCGCGCGCGCCCGCGCTTCGCTTCGAGCTCGATACGAGCCAAGAATTCGGCGCCTGGCTCACCGAGGTGGTGCGCGAGGACGAAGCGCGCACCCGCGACGACGGCGAGCCCGATTCGTCCGCCGAGGCGGGCCCGGGTGCGGATGGCGGTGCGGATGAGGACAAGGGCGCGACGGGCGGCGCCGGCGGGCGCTCGCCTGGGGGCGCGGGCGGTGGAACGCCCCCGTCCGGCAGCGGGGATCAGGCGTGACGTCTAAAGGCCTGGAGCGCGCCGCCGCCGACATCGAAGCCGCAGGCCGGGTGATGGTGACCTCGCACCTTGGGCCCGACGGCGACGGGGTCGGCTCGATGGTGGCGCTGGCCTCGATCCTCCGCGAGCGCGGACAGCGCGTCACCGTCTACTCGCCCGACCTGATCCCCCGAGCCCTCAAGTGGCTCCCCCACGCCAAGCGGGGTGTGGTCCATAAGCTCGGCGAGCACAGCCGCTTCGACGTGACCGTGGTCGTCGATTGCGGCGATGAGAAGCTTTTGGGGCGCTCGTTTCCTGGCCCCGAGGTAACCGGCCGCGTCATCGCGCTCGATCATCACGCCCGCGGGGCTGCGTTCGGCGATCTGTATGTCTGCGACCCCGAGGCGGCGAGCACCGGGGTGTTGATCGCCCGCATGGCGCAAGGCCGCGGCTGGCCGCTCCCGCCCGCGGCCGCGCTCGGCCTTTACGTCTCGATCGCCGCCGACACGGGGTTTTTCCGCTACAGCAACACAAACGCCGAAGCGCTCAGGCTCGCCGCGTGGTGCGTCGGCGAGGGCGGCGTGGACCCGGGGATCGTGAGCGAGCGCATGAACGAGCGAAATCGCCTGTCCCGCTACCGGCTCCTGTCGGCGGCGCTCGCCACGGTCGAGACCACGCTCGGCGGGCGCGTGGCGTTCATGACCGTCACGCGCGAGATGGTCCAGGCGGCGCGCGCCAGCTGGGACGACACCGACGGGCTGCCCAACTACGTGCGCGCGATCGAGGGGGTGGAGTGCGGCGTCCTGCTCACCCCGGCCAAGCAGGGTGGCATTCGCGTCTCGCTGCGTTCGAAAGGCGCGGTCATCGACGCCGCCGCGGTGTGCGCAGAGCTGGGCGGGGGCGGCCACCGGGGCGCAGCGGGCTGCACCTTGCCCGGTGAGGATCTCGGGGAGGCGAAGGCGCGCGTGCGGGCCGCGCTCGCCGCCGCGCTGGGCGAGGGGGCGAAAGCGGGGGAGGGCGAGGGTGAGTGACGGAGGGGATCGGCCGCCGTAACCGCCGGTGCGGCTGGACCAAAGGGGCGCTTACAGTGATTTCGGTGGCGAGCTTGATAGGGTCGGGCGCTATGTCGGTCCCGCGCGCGCGCGTGTTCGCGCTCCCTGTCGTCATCGTTTCGCTGGTGGCTGGTTTGGTCGGCTGTGGGCCGAGCCCCGCGGAGGGGCCGCCGGACGCCACCCTATACGACCACGACGCCGCGGCGGAGCCCGAGCGGCTGTCTCAGAGCGGGCTTTACGCCAACACCGCGGCCGGCGTGCTCGCCGACGGCGTCGAGCTCTACGCGCCGCGGTTCGAGCTGTGGAGCGACGGCGCGGACAAGCGCCGGTGGATCGCCGTGCCGGACGGCGAGCGGATCGATAACGCCGACGCCGACGGCTGGGTGTTCCCGGAGGGGACGCGGCTTTGGAAGGAGTTTTCGTCGGGCGGCGTGAAGCTCGAAACTCGGCTCCTTTACAAACAGGGCCCGGACCCGGGTGACTGGTACATGATGTCGTATGTGTGGAACGACGACGAGAGCGACGCCGACGCAGCGCCCGACGGCGCGGAGGCGGTGCGCGGCACCGAGCACGCCGTGCCGAGCCAGGAGGACTGCGTCGACTGCCACGAGCCCACGCACGACGGCGCGCTCGGGTTTTCGCCGATTCAGCTCGATCGCGATCCCGCCGAGGCAGACGGTGAGCTCACGCTGGACGACCTCAGGGCCCGAGGAGTTCTCCGCTATGGGACCGGCACGGACGGCTATCCGAACTACCCGCTTCCGGGCTCGGCGTCAGAACAGGACGTGCTCGGGTATCTGCACGGCAACTGCGCGGGCTGTCACAACCCCGGCTCGGATGTGCTCGGCGGCGTGGACACCCGCCCCTTGTTTCACATCCCCACAGACGAGGAGGCGCGCGCCTCGGTGGACAGCCTCCCCGCCTACGAATCGACCCTCGGCGTGCGGACCACGGAGACGCGCGGGGCGACGTATCACATCGATCCCGGCAATCCCGGTGACAGCGCCGTGTACGAGCGAATGTCTACGCGCGATTCGGATCTGGCGATGCCTCCGCTCGCGACCGACGTGGTCGATGAGGACGCCACGGCGGCGGTGCGCGCGTGGATCGAGTCGCTCGAGGCGCCGGGCGATGGGGACGCGGACGGTGCCGGCGCGGATGGTAATCAATGAGCAGGGCCCAGCCGGCGGGCACGCCCAACGGCCTGCTGGTCGTCGACAAGCCCGCTGGAATCACCTCTGCCGACGTCGTCACGCGGATCCGGCGCGCACTGCGCATGCGCCGGGTCGGCCACACGGGCACGCTCGACCCGATGGCCACGGGCGTTTTGCCGATCTGCACGGGCGACGCGACCAAGCTCGCCGGCTACCTCACCGCGGACGACAAAGGGTATGAGGCGATCTTCGAGCTCGGGGTCGAAACCGATACCCTCGACGCCGACGGCCGGGTCGTGAGCCGGCGCGAGGAGCGCGCCGGCGAGGTCGGCGAGGCCGAGGTGCGGGCGGCGATGGGCGAGTTCGTGGGCGAGCAGTGGCAAGTCCCGCCGATGTATTCGGCGGTCAAGCAAGGCGGAACGCGGCTTCACGAGCTCGCGCGCGCCGGACAGACGGTCGAGCGCGAGCCGCGCCGGGTGCTCGTTTACGAGTTCGACCTGCGCGCGTTCGAGGCGCCGGCTTCGGGGCGGCCGCGGATCCGCGTGTCGGTCGCCGCATCGAAGGGGACCTATGTTCGCTCGCTCGCCCGCGATCTAGGCGATCGGCTCGGCTGCGGGGCCCACGTCGCGGCGCTACGGCGCGTGCGCGCGGGGGCGTTCGACGAATCGATGGCGATTCCGCTCGATGAGGTGGAGCCTGAGCGGGCGGCCCGCGCGCTCATCGCCCCGGCGGACGCCGTGGCCCACCTGCCGGCGGTGGGGGTGCCGCCCGAGCGGCTCCAGGCGGTGGCGAGCGGCCGCGTGCTCCCCTTTGCCGCCCTGTCCGCGGGCGCGCCGCCGGAGGGCTACCTGCGGCTTCTCACCCCCGCAGGGCGCCTCGTGGCGATCGCCCGCGCGCGGGACGGGGACGTGGTCTACGAGCGGGTGTTCCCCGCCGCTGCGCAGCGCGCGCATGCGCCTTGACTCCCCGGGGCGGATCCTCCAATCTTTGCGCGCCAAAACCGCGACTTGGAGCGCAAAACTCTGGTATCTACGCGCGCGCCACGCCGACTCCCGGCCGGCGCGGGACACGCAACGACGACCATAGCAAAACGGATGAATGCAGCGGCGCGTCGCCATGAGCCCTCCGCTCACACCCCTCGGGGCGGAAGGGCGCCGATGACGCGGGCTGATTCAGGAGACGAGAATGCCCGTTTCACCAGTGAGGAAGCAGACCACGATCGAGAAGTTCAAGCAGCACGACGCTGACACCGGTTCTCCGGAAGTGCAGATCGCGCTGCTCACCGAGCGAATCACGCACCTCACGGAGCACCTCAAGCTTCACGCCAAGGATCATCATTCGCGTCGGGGCCTTCTCAAGATGGTCGGTCTCCGTCGCAACTTGCTGGACTACTTGCGTCGCAAGGACTACGAGCGCTACCGGAGCCTCATCCAGTCGCTCGGGCTCCGCAAGTAAGACAGTTCACGCAGTCCGGCATCTCGGCCCGAGTCGGGATGCCGAGCTTCAAAAAACGAGCGCGCGGAGGCGTGCGCGCGTTTGATCTTTCTGCCGTGGTCGCCGCCCAGGGGGTGGCCAGGGGTGAGGGACCAGGCCGCGGACGCTCCGAGCGCACATCACAGGAGCGTTATGAGTTTCGTACGAGATGGTGTGACCATCGGAAGCAGGGAAATTACGATCGAGACCGGGAAGTGGGCGAAGCAGGCAGGCGGGTCGGTGGTCGTGCGGTGCGGGGACTCCATGGTCCTCGTGACGGCCACGGGATCGAAGGATGCGCGCGATCTGCCGTTCATGCCGCTCACCTGCGAGTACCAGGAGAAAAACTACTCGGCCGGTAAGATCCCTGGGAGCTTCTTCCGCCGCGAGGGGAGGCTGTCGGCGGAGGAGGTCCTCATTTGCCGGCTCATGGATCGGCCGATTCGCCCCCTGTTCCCCGAAGGCTGGCGGATCGATACGCAGGTCATCGCCACGGTGGTGAGCTTCGATAAGCAAAACGCCACGGACGTGCTCGCGATGACGGGCGCCTCCGCGTCGCTTCACATCTCCGATCTTCAGTTCGACGGCCCCGTGGCCGCGATCCGCGTCGGTCGCGTAGACGGCGAGCTCGTCCCGTTCCCCACGTATGAGGAGCGCCTGGTGAGCGACCTCGACCTCGTGATCTCGGCGTCCCGCGAGGCCATCGTCATGGTCGAGGGCGAGATGTCCGAGCTCACCGAGTCGGAGGTCATCGACGCCCTTTTGTTCGCGCACGAGAGCGTGCAGCCGCTGCTCGATCTCCAGGAGAAGCTCCGCGCCGCCGCGGGCAAGGAAAAGCGGGCGTTCACGCCGCCCGAGCCGGACGAGTCGCTCTACGCCGCGGTCGCGGACAAGGCCTGGGGCCGCGTCGTGGAGGCGATGGCCGTCAAGGACAAGCACGCGCGGAGCAAGGCGCTCTCCGAGATCGGCGACGCGGTCAAGTCCGAGCTGTGCGAGGGCGAAAGCGCCCCGTACGCGGGCCGCGAGGGGGACGTGAGCGGGGCGTACGGCGAGGTGAAGAGCCGCTACGCGCGCACCAGCACGATCGAGACGAAAACCCGCATCGACGGGCGCCAGCTCGCCGACATCCGCGACATCTCCAGCGAGGTGGCGGTCCTGCCCTCGGCGCACGGCTCGTCGCTCTTTACCCGCGGAGAGACGCAGGCCCTCGTGTCGGCCACGCTCGGCACCAAGTACGACGAGCAGCGCCTCGACACCTTGCTCGGTTTTTCGAGCAAGCGGTTCTTCCTGCACTATAACTTCCCGCCGTTTTCCACCGGCGAGGTCAAGCCCATTCGGGGCACGGGGCGTCGCGAGATCGGCCACGGGTTTTTGGCCGAGCGGTCCATCTCCCGGGTCCTGCCCAAGTTCGAGGATTTCCCGTACACGCTCCGCGTCGTCTCCGAGATCCTCGAGTCCAACGGCTCGTCGTCGATGGCCAGCGTGTGCGGCGCGTCGCTCGCGCTGATGGACGCGGGCGTGCCGATCACCTCGCCGGTCGCGGGCATCGCCATGGGTCTGATGAAGGAGGGCGAGGACTACGCGATCCTGTCGGACATCCTCGGCGACGAGGATCACCTGGGCGACATGGACTTCAAGGTGACCGGGACGCGCAAGGGGATCTGCGCCCTGCAGATGGATATCAAGCTCAAGGGGCTCACCCGCGAGATCCTCGGCGAAGCGCTCGAGCAGGCGCGAAAGGGGCGGCTTCACATCCTCGACGCGATGCAGGAGGCGCTGGCGATGCCGCGCGACGACCTGTCGCCGCGCGCGCCGCGCATCGTCTCGATATCGGTCAACCCCGAGAAGATCCGCGACGTCATCGGCCCGGGTGGCAAGACCATCCGCGCCATCACCGAGCAGACCGGCGCGAACGTGGATGTGGCCGACGACGGCACCGTCTCGGTGGCCTCGGCCGACGGCAAGAGCCTCAATCAGGCGCTCGATCTCATCAAGGGGCTCACCATGGAGCCCGAGGTGGGCGCGTTTTACACCGGCGTGGTCAAGCGGATCGTCGAGTTCGGCGCGTTCGTCGAGATCATGCCGGGGACCGACGGGCTGCTCCACATCAGCGAGCTGGCCGAAGAGCGCACGCGGCGCGTGAGCGATGTCGTGGAGGAGGGCGACGAGGTCGTGGTCAAGTGCATCAGCATCGACCGCGACGGCAAGATCCGCCTGAGCCGGCGCGAGGCCCAGGACGTGGATCCTGCCGACGTCCAAAACTTCACGATGTAGCGCCATGCACTCGGCAGACGCCGCAAACGAGCGGGGCGCGCCGCGCGTTCTCGTGCGCCGCGTCCGCGACGGCGCCGTGCTCCCCCGCTACATGACGGAGGCCGCGGCGGGGCTCGACCTCTCCGCCGCGCTCGGCGAGGCGGTGGAGCTTTCGCCGGGGGAGCGCCGGGCGATCCCCACCGGGATCGCGCTCGCCATACCGGTGGGGTTCGAAGGGCAGGTGAGGCCGAGATCCGGGCTGGCCCGGCGGTGCGGGGTGACCGTGGCGAACGCGCCGGGCACCATCGACGCGGACTACCGCGGCGAGGTCGAGGTCCTGCTCGTAAACCTCGGCGCGGAGCCCGCGCGCATCGGGCCGCGCGACCGCATCGCACAGCTCGTGATCGCGCCCGTGGCGCGCGCCGAAATCGACGTGGTGGACGCGCTGCCGAGCTCCGGTCGCGGCGACGGCGGCTTCGGCTCGACGGGCGCTTCGTGACCCCGCGCGCGATCGCGCGGTGAGCCGGCGGCGACGGGCCGCCAGGGGCGCCCGATCCCTCTTGCGCCCCCGCGGCGAGTCGGTTATGTCCCGGGCGTTCCAAAGCGAGTTTTTATGATCGAACGCTACACGCGCGCCGAGTTGGCAGAGCACTGGTCCGATAAGCGCCGCTTCGAGACGTGGCTCGCCGTCGAGCTCGCCGCGTGCGAGGCGATGGAGAGCGAGGGGAGCGTCCCCGCCGGCACGGCGGAGGCCGTGCGCGCCCGCGCCGCCGGGCAGCTTTCACCCGAGCGCATCGCCGAGATCGAGGCGACCACGCGACACGACGTCATCGCCTTCCTCACCCACGTCGAGGAGGTGGCGGGCGAGCCGGCGCGCTGGCTCCACCTCGGGCTCACCTCATCCGACGTCCTGGACACCTCGCTGGCGCTCCTGTGCGCCGACGCGGGCTCGCGCCTTTGCGCGGGGGTCGACGCGCTTCGAGGCGCATTGGCCGACCGCGCGAAGGAGCACCGGCACACGCCGATGATCGGGCGCTCGCACGGCATTCACGCCGAGCCGACCACCGCGGGGCTCGTGTTTGCGCGGTGGTACGCGGAGCTCGGCCGCGCCCGGGCCCGGCTTTCGCGCGCGACCGAGGGCGTGCGCGTGGGCAAGATCGCGGGGGCGGTGGGGACCTACGCGAGCATGTCGCCCGCGATCGAGGCGCGCGCGCTGGCGGCGCTGGGGCTTTCGCCGGAGCCGTGCGCGAGCCAGGTCGTCGCCAGGGACCGCCACGCCGAGTTTTTGACCGCGCTGTCCGCCGTGGGCAACGCCGTGGAGCAGATCGCGGTGGGGGTGCGGCACTGGCAGCGTACCGAGGTCGGCGAGGCGGAGGAGGGGTTTTCGGCCGGGCAAAAGGGCTCGAGCGCGATGCCCCACAAGAAAAACCCCATCTTGTCGGAAAACCTCACCGGCCTGTCGCGGCTTCTGCGCTCGTACGCGGGCGCGGCGCTCGAAAACGTGGTGCTGTGGCACGAGCGGGACATCTCGCACTCCTCGGTGGAGCGGGTGATCCTTCCGGACGCGACCACGGCGGCCGACTTCATGCTCGCCCGGGCGGCGGGCCTCGTTCGCAACCTCGTCATAAACCCTGCGCGGATGCGGGACAATCTCGAGCGGACCGGGGGGCTTTACGCCTCGGAGGCCGTCATGCTCACCCTGGTGCGCCGCGGCGAGCTCCCCCGCCAGCGGGCCTACGAGATCGTGCAGCGCTGCGCGCTGGCGGCTCACCGGGGCGAGGGCGCGTTTTTCGACCTGCTCGCGGGTGATCCGGATGTGAAGGCTCACCTCGATAAGGCCGATCTGGAGCGCGCCTTCGACACCGAACACCACCTGCGTCACGTCGATGTGATTTTCGAACGCGTATTTCCGAGCGGGTCCGCCGGTGCGGCGGACGGCGAGAGGGAGTCCAAGGATGGATGAACGAAAGCGGGAAGCTATCCTGCGCGCCCAGCTGGGCCGCACGCTGGAGCGCACGAGCCTATCCGGCCTGGGCGAGCGAGCCGAGGGCAAAGTCCGCGACAGCTACATCCGCGGCGACGAGCGCACCATCGTGGTGACCGACCGCCTGAGCGCGTTCGATCGCATCGTGGGCACGATCCCGTTCAAGGGGCAGGTGCTCAACCAGATCGCGCAGTACTGGTTCGACGAGACCGCGCACATCGCGAAAAACCACGTGCTGTCCGTGCCGGACCCGAACGCGATGACCGTGCGCGAGTGCACGCCGCTCAAAGCCGAATTCGTGATGCGCGCCTACCTCACCGGGGTCACGTCCACGTCGATCTGGCGCGCCTACGAGGCGGGAGCGCGCGAGTTTTGCGGCCACCCCTTGCCCGAGGGCATGCGCAAAAACCAGCGGCTGCCCGCGCCGCTGCTCACGCCCTCGACCAAGGCCGAAAAGGGCGATCGCGACGTGTCGGTGTCGCGTGAGGAGCTGCTCTCCATGGGGGCGATGTCGGCCGAGCAGTTCGACCGCGCCGCCGAAATCGCCTACGCGCTGTTCGAGTTCGGGCAAAAGCGCGCCGCCGAGCGCGGGCTTTTGCTCGTGGACACGAAATACGAGATGGGGCTCGACGATCGGGGCGACATCATGGTGATAGACGAGATCCACACGCCGGACTCCTCGCGCTACTGGTACGCCGACGGCTACGAACAGCGCCTCGCCGAGGGCCGCGAGCCGCAGAGCCTCGACAAAGAGTACGTGAGGCGGTGGCTCAGCGAGTCGAAGGGCTACGACGGCGACGGACAGCCGCCCGAAATCCCCGACGACGTGCGCATCGAGGCGGCGGAGCGCTACATCTCCATCTACGAGCTCATGACCGGACGCACGTTCGTCCCCGACACCACCGAGCCGCACGACAGGCTCGCCCTCAACCTCGGAGTCTCCAGCGCATGAAAGCGCGGGTATACGTCACCCTCAAGGCGGGCGTCCTCGATCCCCAAGGACAGGCCGCGAAGCACACCCTCGGCCGCCTCGGCTACGGCGAGGTCGAAGGGGTCCGCATCGGCAAGTACATCGAGCTCACCATGGATGAGACCGACCCGGCGCGCGCGAAGGAGCGCGCGGCGGCGATGTGCGAAGGCCTCCTCGCGAACACCGTCATCGAGGACTATCGCGTCGAGATCGAGCCCGAAGACGCGGACGGCGCGGACGGCGCGGCGAGCGAGGGGTGATCCGATGACCACCACCTTCGGCGTGCTCCGGTTTCCGGGCTCCAACTGCGACGACGACGCGCTCCGCGCGGTCGACGTGGTGCTTGCGCCTGCGGGCTCGCGGGGCCGGATCATCTGGCACAAGGATCGGTCGCTCGGCGACGTGGACGCGATCATCTTGCCGGGCGGGTTTTCCTACGGCGACTACCTGCGCGGCGGCGCGATCGCGGCCCACTCCCCGATCATGGACGCCGTGGCGGAGTTCGCCGCAGGCGGCGGCCCGGTCCTCGGCATCTGCAACGGGTTTCAGATCCTGTGCGAGCGGGGGCTTTTGCCTGGGGCGCTCATCCGCAACGAGTCGCTGCGGTTCGAGTGCCGCGACACGCACGTCGTGACCTCCGGCAGACAGACGCCGTTTACCCGGGGCATCGCGGCGGGAGCCGTGCTCCGCATGTCGATCGCGCACGCCGAGGGGCGCTACGTGCACCCCGATCCGGAGGCGCTGTGGCGCGCCGGCCAGGTGGTGTTTCGCTACGCGACCCCGGCGGGCGAGGTGTCCGCCGACGCCAACCCGAACGGCTCGGTGTTGGGCATCGCGGGGATCTGCAACGAGGCGGGCAACGTCGTTGGCCTCATGCCCCACCCCGAGCGCGCGTGCGAGGCGGTCTTGGGCGGCGGCGGCCAGGACGGCCGGGCGATTTTCGAGTCGGCGCTCGCCGGCGGAGGCGCTGCGTAATGGCGACAGGAAAGCTCGAGATAACCGCCGAGGTCGCCTCGGAGCACGGGCTCACCCGGGACGAGTACAGCCAGGTGGAGCGCGCGCTAGGCCGCACGCCGACGCTGTGCGAGGTGGGGATGATCGGGGTGATGTGGAGCGAGCACTGCTCGTACAAATCCTCGCGCCCGCATCTCAAGACGCTCCCCACGCGCGGCGACAAGGTCATTCAGGGGCCCGGGGAAAACGCCGGCGCCGTGGACATCGGCGACGGTCAAGCCGCCGTGTTCAAGATGGAGAGCCACAACCACCCGTCGTTCATCGAGCCCTATCAGGGCGCGGCCACCGGGGTGGGGGGCATCTGCCGCGACGTGTTCACGATGGGCGCTCGGCCGGTGGCGCTGGCCAACGCGCTTCGCTTCGGCGCGCTCACCCACCCCAAAACGCCTCACCTTTTGCGCGGCGTGGTGGCCGGCATCGCCGGCTACGGAAACGCGTTCGGCGTACCCAACGTGACCGGGGACGTTCACTTCAGCCGCTGCTACGACCAAAACATCCTCGTAAACGCCCTGTGCGTGGGCATCGCCCCGACCGATAAGATCTTCCGGGGCACCGCGTCCGGGGTCGGAAACCCGGTGATGTACGTCGGCGCCAAGACCGGGCGCGACGGGATTCACGGCGCGACCATGGCGTCGGCCGAGTTCGGCGAGGGCGCGGAACAAAACCGGCCCGCCGTGCAGGTCGGCGATCCGTTCATGGAGAAGCTCCTTTTGGAGGCCTGCCTCGAGCTCATGCAGTCCGACGCGCTGGTCGGCATCCAGGACATGGGCGCCGCCGGGCTCACGTCGTCGTCGGTGGAGATGGCGGCGCGAGCCGGATCGGGGATCGAGATGGACCTCGAGCGCGTGCCCCAGCGCGAGGCCGATATGTCGGCCTACGAGCTCCTTTTGTCGGAGTCGCAGGAGCGGATGCTCATGGTCGTAGAGCGCGGCCGCGAACACGAGGCGCGTGCGATCTTCGACAAGTGGGATCTCGACGCCGAGGTGGTGGGGCGCGTGACGGACACGGGGCGCGTCGTCATGCGGATGCAGGGCGAGTTGGTGGCCGACCTGCCGGCCGAGCTTTTGGCCGAGGGGATCACCTACGAGCGCAGGACCGCGCGGCCGGCCTACATCGACGCCGCGCGCGTCGAAAATCCGGCTCCCTCCGCGGCGGGCGATGCGCCGCGGCCGGACGAGGCGCTCGTGTCTCTGCTCGGCGCGCCGAACGTCACGAGCAAGGCCTGGGTGTATCACCAGTACGACCACAACGTTCGCACCAGCACGGTGCTCCGCCCGGGGCAGGCCGACGCCGGGCTCGTGCGCGTCATCGCGCCGAGCGGCCGGGAAAAGGGCCTGGGCGTCGCCCTCGGCGGCCAGTCGCGGCTCGTGTACCTCGATCCCTACGAGGGCTCGGCGCGGGCGGTCGCCGAGGCCTATGCGAACCTCGCGGCGATCGGGGCCGAGCCGCTGGCCGTGACCGACTGCCTGAACTTCGGAAACCCCGAGAACCCGGAGATCATGTGGCAGCTCGCCGAGTCGGTGCGCGGGCTCGGTGACGCCTGCCGCGCGCTGGGCACGCCCGTCGTGTCCGGAAACGTCTCGCTTTACAACGAGACCGACGGCGTGGCGATCTACCCGACGCCCATGGTCGGGATGGTGGGCCTCGTGGCCGACCTTCGCCGCCACGCCGGCTCGGCGCTCCCCGAGGCCGGCCTCGAGATCGCCGCCGTTGGCGAGCTCGGCGGCTCGCTCGCCGGCTCGGAGTACCAAAGCCTTTATCTAGGGCGCGCGTGCGGCGCGATCGCCCCGTTCGCGGGCGCCCGGGACAAGGCCGTCATGGACGCGGTGCGGACCCTCGTGGCCGAGGGCCTGGTCGAGGTGGCCCATGACGTCACCGAAGGGGGGCTCGCCGTGGCTGTCGCCGAATGCGCCGTCTCAGGCGGCGCGCCCGGTGGCGTGTCCATCGATTTGCCCGAGACGGAAATGTCCGACGAGGCGCTCTTGTTCGGCGAGGCGCCGGCCCGCTTTATCGTCGCGTACCCCCCCAAGGCTCGGGACGCCGTGGCCGCTCGGGCAAAGGCGCTCGGCGCGCCGATCACGCCTTTGGGGCAGTGCGGCGGCGATCGCCTGCGCGTCGCGATCGCGGGCGATCAGCGCCGCGGCTTCGACGTCCCGGTAGACGAGGCCCGCGAGGCCTTTTTCAGCGGGCTTCGCGACGTCACGGCCTAGTGTCACTAGGACGCGCGGTTTTCCGGCCGCTACGACGCGTCCGCCGCGTCGTCCGCCGGCGGCTCGTCGTCGGCTTTGAGCGGCGCCGTGCGCGTGCCTCGCTCGGCGGCGCGGTCGCC
>SLNH01000307.1 GCA_007133195.1 Nannocystineae bacterium
ACTCAAGCCCCTGTTGAAGATCGGGCGGGCCCGCCGCGCGCGGGCCGCGTGTTGCCGAGACTGTGTGCAGGAACGCCCACAAACGCTGGCTCGGCGAGCTCGGGCGCCGGCCGCGCCGCGTGCCCCAGCGTGAGCTCAGCGCCGAAACTTGGCGGGGTCGAGGTCGAAGCGCCGGCACCAGCGGCGGATCTGGGTCCGCGCCTTGCCGAGCCGGCGGGCCGCTTCGCTGATATTGCCCCCGCCCTCGGCCAGCGCCTCGGCGAGCGCGCGCTTATGAGCCCGGTCCCGCTCGGAGAGCGATCGATCGGGGTCGGAAGCCTCGCGCAGCGGGGGCGGCAGGTCGGCGAGCCCGATCGGGCGTCCACGCCCGAGAGCCAGGGCGCTGGCCAATGCTTGTTCGAGCTCGCGGATGTTCCACGGCCAGGAGTAGCGAAACAGCGCCCGCGCCGCGCTCCGCCGAAACGCAGCGGCCTCGGCTGGCTCCCCGCCCGCGCGGCGGAGCAGCGCGCCGGCGATCAGGCCGAGATCCTCGAGCCGGCGGCGCAGCGGGAGGAGCTCGATTTCGAGCCCCGCGAGCCTCGCGTAGAGATCGGCGCGAAACCGCTCCTCGCGCACCAAGTCGACGAGCGGTCGCTGGCTCGCCGCGATCACGCGCAGATCGACCGGGACCGGGCGCGTGTCGCCCACCGGGACCACTTCGCGCTCCTGGAGGACCCGGAGCAGCGCGGCCTGCGCGGGCGCGGGGAGCTCGGAGACCTCGTCGAGAAACAGCGTGCCGCCCGAGGAGGCGCGGACGTGGCCGTGGCGATCGACGGCACCGGAAAATGCGCCACGGCGGCTGCCGAACAGCTCGCTCTCGACGAGCTCCGCGGGGATCGCGCCGCAGTTGACGGCCTGAAATCGCCCGCTGCGGCCAGACTGCTCGTGAACGGCGCGCGCGGCGACCTCTTTGCCGGTGCCGGTCTCGCCGCTGATCGCGACGGGCACCGTGCTCGGAGCCACGGCTTCCAGGGCCGACAGGCGCCGTTCGAGCTCGGCCGACATCGTGGACAGCGCGAGCGGCGCGCCCTTCGCGAGCTCGCCGCGCGGCAGCGATGGCGGGCGTTCGGACGATAGGCCCCGCCGGAACAAAAAGAAGCTGCCCCCGGTTTCGAGGACGTCCCCGTCGGCGAGCGGGGCGCTGGAGATACGCTCGCCGTTTCGAAACGTGCCATTTTTCGAGCCGGCGTCCTCTGCGAAGAACACGCCGCCCGAGGCGCGGATAAGCGCGTGACCGCGCGCGGACATCAAGCCGTCGGGGACGAAGGCGGTGACCCGACCGGCGCCGTTCGACCGGCGGGCGCGCGCAGAGCCCCGGCGGAGCGAGAGCTCGGTTACGCCGGCGAGCGAGATGCGAAACGGAGGCGTAAGCGGGCGCGCCGCCTCGAGGGCGAGCACGAGGTGGGGCGCGTCGGCCTCGATGTCGAGCGAGCTCGGCCCATCCAACTCCGATAGCGTGCGATCCTCGGCCCCCGTCACCCCGATCGCGATGATTGCCGGGTTCGCGCGGCCTATCAACCCCTCACGCGGTGAATCGGGGGCCGGCCGCGCGTCGCCCCGCCGGGGACTTGCCTCCCTGGTCGCGCCGTGCGCGTGTGCGAGGACAGGCGCGTCGGCGGGCTCAGCGCGAGCGATCGGGCGCCGAGGCAGGACGGCGCGCCTTTCCCGCGGCGGCCGGCACGTCTCGCCCCTCGCCGTGCGGCACGACCCAAAACCGCGCGTCCCGGTGCGCTTCAAGGGCTGCTTCGAGGTCTGCCTCGGGCTCGTCCATGCCTTCGTCGGCGAGCGCGAAGGTCCCGTAGTGAATGGCGACGCTGGTCCGGGCGCCGAGCACTTCGTGAGCGCGTACCGCCTCGGCCGGTGAGATGTGCACCCCCGACATGAACCACCGCGGCTTGTACCCGCCGATGGGCAAGAGCGCGAGCCGGGGAGGGCCGAGCCGGCGCCGCACGTCGTCGAAAAACTGGCCCCAGCCCGTGTCGCCCGCGAAGTAAAAGCTCCCCGCGTCCGTGCGGACGAAGAAGCCGCCCCACAGCGTGCGGTCGCGATCGCTCAGCCCCCGGCCGGAGAAGTGCTGGGCTGGGACGAAGGTGATGTGCGCGCCGCCGTGCTCGGCCTCGCCCCACCAGGCCATCTCGCGCGCGCTAAGACCGCATGCGCCGATCGTGCGCCCGTTGCCGAGGCCGGTGAACACGCGTGGCCGGTGCGCGGCGAGGCGGCGCAGCGTGGGGACGTCTAGGTGGTCGTAGTGGTCGTGGCTCACGAGGACGATGTCGATCGGCGGCAAGTCGCCGAGCCGAAGTCCCGGGGGCCGCCGCCGCCTCGGTCCGGCCAGCCGCACGGGGGAGACTCGCTCGGACCACACCGGATCGGTGAGGATGTTGAGGCCAGCACACTGGACCAGCACGGTGCTGTGGCCTACGAGCGTCACCCGCATGTCGCTCACGCGGGGCTGGGGCGGCGGGCCGGGCGGCGCGGTCACCGCCCGCCACGGGCCTGGTGAACGGGTGAGGCCCCACTTGATGAGATCACCGAGCCGCGCGTGCGTCACGGGCTCGAGGTTTTTGAACCTGCGACTGTTCCTCGTTGCGATCACCGGGGCTCTCGCGACCACGGTAGCACGCCGCCCGCGCTCGATGTTGGTTCGCTCAGTAGGTCAGGGACAGCGCGAGGCCCGTGCCCGTGGCGGCGGGTGTGAGCCGCAGTCCGTGGCGTGCGGGGGCGCCGCGGGGGCTGCCATCGAGGGAAAACCGGCGCCAATAGGTGAGGTTGGCGGAGGCGAGGCCCACGACGGCGCCGGCGACGACGTCGGCTGTGTGATGGCGCGCGTCGGTGACCCGGGTCGCGGAGATGTACGTGGCGAGCGCCATCATCGATGCCTGGGCCGAAATTCCGGCTGCACGCCGCGCCGGCGTGGTGTCGGGGCCCCACACGTAGCGGCTGCCGAGGTAGAGCGAGGCGTACCCGAACCCATTGAATGCGTGCGCCGCGTGCCCAGAGAAAAACGCCCTGCGCCCGTCTCGAAGCAAGTACTCTGGGTCGCCGTGCTCGTCGGACAGCGGCGCGCCCGCGAACCCATCACAGTGGTCGGCAAACTGTTCGGCGTCGTCTCGGCAATAATAGTTTCTCGCGCGCTCGCCGAAGTCGGGGCGGAGTCTGCCGAACACGCCTTGCGTGACCGCCGTGACTCCCGCCGTGACCGCCACCGCCTCGGCGTAGCCGACGAGCGTGTCGTGAAACTGCTGGGCCGAGCCGCCGCCCTGAGACCACCGATACGCCTCGATGCCGGCGGCGAGCGCGCCGGGCGCGCTCATGATCGCGCGTAGCTGGTTCAAATCGACGGTCTCGCTGCGGAGGCTGCGCTGCACGCTGTCGGCCTCGAAAACCGCGGTGGGCTCCCCGCGCTCGTAGACCGGACCGATCCGCGCCTCGTGCGGCGACATCGCCTGCCCGGCGAAGTACGCCGCGGTTCCGGTCGCGATAAGCCCGTAGTCCACGAGGTACCAGGGTGTCCACCACCCTTCGCCCTCGGCGGCCGACTCGGTGGCCGCCCGGTTTGCGTCGTCCGCGGCGTCGCCGCGGGCGGACATGGGAAGGGAAACTGCGGCCGCCACGACGAGGGCGATCATCACCGCCCCACGCCGCTCGCGCCGCGCCGAAGATATCGAAGCGAACCAAGCCAAAGCGATCGAAGAATACCCCGGCGTGGCCGCCCCGGGGAACACGCGCGCCCCTCAGAGCGACTCCTCGGCGCCCCGGCGGAGCGCCGACAGCGCTCGGCTGCGCAGCCGGCTGGCGCGAGACACCGACAGACCGAGCTCCTCGGCGACATCGGCGAGCTGCTTCCCCTCGAAAAAGCAGCCTTCGACGAGCCGCTGCTGGCGCTCGGGGAGGCCGGCCAGCGCGCTCGCGAGCGCGGCCAAAATCTCGCGCGCGGCGGCGACGTCGTGTGGGGACGGGGTGGGATCGGCGAGGTCGTCTGCGGACAGCGGCTCCGCTTCGTTTTGGCGATCGCTCAGTGCAGCGCGGAGCTCGTCGTGCATCGCCCCGACCACGCGGGGATAGGCGAAGGTGGAGAAGGCGGCGCCGCCGTTAGGGGCAAACCGGCTGGCCGCCTCCACGAGCCCGCGGTATCCGGCGCTGAGCAGCTCGTCGCGTTCGGCCGCTCGGCTGCTCCGCCGGTACAGGCCGCCGGCGGCGGCGCGAACGAGGTCGATGTGATCGCGCGCGGCGAAAGCGGATGGCGAAGCTCCGCCCCCGGATGGCTGAATGGGCTGATGCTGGGGTGCTGCGTACTGGGGTGCTGTAGCCTGAAGTGCGTCCATGTCCGCCGGCAGAGCAGATCTCGTGCCCAGTCTTCGCGCCGTGGATGTGCCTGAAATCCGGGCGACTGCGCGGAAGCCTGGAACTCGGCCTGCGGATGGGGGTGTTCCAGGGGTGTTCCACGTGGTCCGGGCCGCGAGCCTCAGCGAGCCGGATCGCCATACTTCCCGTCGCTTCCCCGGGGCTCGGGAGCGCGAAGTGCGGCCGGTCGCGATACAGTAGGCGCGGCGCGGGTCCGATCTGCCCGCTCGGGAGGTATATCGATGACGCGAGCCCGGGACGAGACACGACGCGGGATCGGGCTAAAGCGGCGCACGGTGCTGGCCGCGGGCGCGCTGGGGGCGGCCGTGACCGGCTGCCGCCGCGCCGGGGTGGAAGCCGGGCCGCGCGGGGCCGAAACGGCGCAGACGTCCGACCAAGCGGCCGAGGCGGCCCAAGACGCGGCGAGCGCGGCGGCCAGCCGGAGCGCGCCGAGCGGCGCGGTCACCCCGCAGACGATCGCGGAGGCCGAAAAGCTGGCCCAGGTTGAGTACAGCCCCGGGGAGCGGACGCAGATCCTCGAGGTGATCGACGACTACCTCGACCACGTGCGCGCGCGCCGCGCGATCGAGCTGCCGCTGGAGCTCCCGCCGGCGGTCACCTTCGATCCGCGCCTGCCGGGGGTGAGCCCTCCGGACGAGGTGAACGTACGCCCGGCGGGGGAAAAGTCCGCCGAAGCGCCCGGCTCACAGGACGACGTGGCCTTCGCTTCGCTCGCCGAGCTCGCTACATGGCTTCGCGCCGGCGAGATCACGAGCACCGAGCTCACCGAGCTGTATTTGGATCGCCTCGAGCGGCATGGCGAGACGCTGGAGTGCGTGGCGACGGTAACCCGCGAGCGGGCCCTCGAGCGCGCCGCGCAAGCGGACGAGGAGCTCCGCGCCGGCCGCCCGCGCGGGCCGCTACACGGGATTCCCTACGGCGCCAAGGACCTTCTCGATACGGCCGGGGTACGCACCGGGTTCGGCGCCGAGCCCTACCGCGAGCGGGTTCCCGACGCCGATGCGTTCGCCATCCGCGCGCTCGACGACGCCGGGGCCGTGCTCGTCGCGAAGCTGTCGCTCGGGGCGCTCGCCTACGGGGACATCTGGTACGGGGGGCGCACGCGCAACCCGTGGAACCCCGCGGAGGGCTCGAGCGGCTCGAGCTCTGGCTCGGCCGCGGCCGTGGCCGCGGGGCTCGTGGGGTTTTCGCTGGGGACCGAGACGCTCGGATCGCTCACCGCGCCGGCGATCCGGTGCGGCGCCGCCTCGCTCAGGCCGACTTTCGGGCTGGTCCCCCGGAGCGGGGCGATGCCGCTTTGCTGGTCGCTCGACAAGATCGGGCCGATGGCGCGTAGGGCCGAAGATTTGGCCCTGGCGCTGGCGCCCCTGGTCGGCGCCCACGACGGCGATCCCGGATCCACCGGCGGCGGCTTCGACTACGACGGCCTTAGGGGCCTGTCCGGCCGGCGGGTCGGCTACGTGCCCGACTGGGTCGGCCGCGCCGCGGAGCCTGGCCTCGACGCGATGGTGCTGGAGGTGCTTCGCGAATCAGACGCCGAGGTCGTGGAGGTCGATTGGCCGGAGCTGCCCGCCGACGCGCTCATGCCGATCCTGTTTTGCGAGGCCGCCGCCGCCTTCGAGGAGCTCACGCTGAGCGGCCGGGACGCGGCGCTCACGTGGCAGGAACCGGCGGCGTGGCCGAACACGTTTCGCACGGCTCGATTCTTGTCGGGCGTGGACCTCGTCCAAGCCGAGCGGCTGCGGCGCCGGGCGATGGCGGCGATGCACGACACGATGGCGGGGCTCGACGCGCTCGTGGCGCCGGCGGGAATCAGCGAGGCCGTCACCCTGCCCAACTTCACGGGCCACCCGGCGCTCACGCTACGGACCGGCTTTTTCGAAAGCGCGACGCGGCCGGGCGTGCAGGCCGGCGCGCTGGAAGGCGACGACCGCCACCGCGTCCCCTATGGAACGAGCCTCATCGGCAAGCTCTACGGCGAGGGGACCCTCGTCGAGATCGGAGGGGCACTCGAGAAGGCGCTCGGGGTGTGGCAGGCGCGGCCCGCGCTTTCGCGCGGCCCGAGCTGACGCTCGGATCGAAATGAAGCGAGTGGAGTGGTCGTATCGCGGACCGTGGCGTACTACCATGCGCCCGATGAGCGAGCCGGTCGGAGCCGACGTCGAGTCGCTGTGCGGAAAGTGCGGCGATACCTGGCACGTGGTCGTCGCCAAAGTGGGCGAATCGATCGCCAAGGTGCAGTGCAAGGAGTGCGGCGCCTATCACCGCCACCGCGCGCGCGGGGGTGAGCGAGCGCCGGTCAAAAAGCGGGACAAGGGCCGCGCGCCGGCCACGCAGCGCACCAAAGCGGCGGCCGAGATCCAGCGCGCCGAGCCTCTCGTCGCACCCGACACATCGGCGCCGCCGCGTCCCTACAGCATCCGCGACGCGTACGAACCTGGCCAGCGGATCGAGCACCCGACGTTCGGACAGGGCGTCGTCGAGTCCGTCCCCGAACCTGGCAAGATGCAGGTGTTTTTCGAGGGAACGCGGCGCATCTTGGCGCAGGCCAAGGGCGGCGCAGGGCTCGAGCCGCCGAGGCACTCGTTCGGCGACGAGTGACGCCGCGCCGGTAGGCGAAGTCCCGCTCGTGCGCGGGGCACCGCCGCCGAGGCTGCGGCCGCCCCAGTCTCGGCTCACGACGACAGGAATCGGTGCGCGAGCGCATCGACCATCGCCGCGAACTCCCGTCGGCGCATGCCGGCGCCGGTCGTCAGCCAGTCGGCGTGGATCGCGGGGGTTTCATCATCGCGGAAATGCCCCACCACGTCGAGGTGGTCGCCGGCTCCCGCCCACAGAATATCGCCCCACAGCATGGAGAGGGTCGGGACGACTCCATCGTTATCTCGTGGCGTCATCGTACGACCGATCCCGTCCGCGAGCACCTTCTCTGTCGCTCGGCTCGGACTCGCGTACGGGTAGCGCTCGTCGGAGCCGCTGGTGATGCTGTGCAAGGTGGTGTAGATCGCGGCGGTGAGCGCGGCGTAGGGCGTGCGCACGGCGCGAAACGCCTTGATCGTCGTGGGAGCAGGGGCGGCGGACGCGATGCTGCCATAGCGCACGTTGGGACTGTCGTGGACGGCGGCGTTGAACAGATCCATGGTCTCGGGCAAAAGCTGGAGGACACCGCCCTGGTCGTAGCGGATCCCCTCCATGAATGTTCGGAACGCCGCGCGCTCGGCGGCCGAGAGCCGGCGCGTGATGGCGTCGGTGAGCCGATCGAGCGTCTTGATCTCGAGGGTGGGAATGTTCAGGGAACCGAGGCCGGCGCCGACGTGCGCCAGGACCGACAGGGGCGCCGAGCCGAGCGACAGGGTGGTGACGGACACGAGCGAGAGCGCATACAGCAGGCGGTGGCCGGACACGGTGGAGAAAAACCGGGCCAGGGGCGTGCCGTAGTGCGGCGTATTGATCGTGACGACGTTTTCCAGCCGGGTTAGCCACTCGAGCTGGCTCGGTCCGATGCGCAGGTCGGCGCCGGGCATGGCGAGCAGGCGGGCGTCGAGGCCGCCGGTGGAATGGCCGATGAGGTGGATGCGGTCGTCCTCGCGAAAGCCGGTCGCTTCGCGATCTCCGGTGACGCTGCGCGCGACCATCTGCGCACGCCGGCGGATCGAGGCGGTCGGCAGGGACGGGACGCCGCGTATGGAAAGCGGGACGCCGGCGCTGGCGAAGCGATCGGCGAGGGCGCGCTCGAGGTGGCCGAAGTACTCGAAGCCCGCGAGGCGCGCGAAGCCGAACATGCCGGGGATGAGATAGACGCAGTGGCGGGGGGTAGCCATCGGTCCGATGGTAACCGGTCGCCGTGACGGTGCGCCGCGCGCCCAAGGTTCGGGGGCTGCACGGCGTGGGCGCCGCGTGTAAACTGGCGCGATGAAGTCGGCGGTCGTCCGCGTGTCGGTCGCGCTCGCGCTCCTTTGCGCGTTTGCGTCCAGCGCGAAGGCACACATCCAGCTCGAATATCCGCCCCACCGCTACTCGGACCAGAAAAATGGCCCCTGTGGCGCCGAGGAGGACTACCGGACCGACGAGGTGACGGTGTTCGAGCCGGGCGAGACGATCACCGTCGAGTGGGAGGAGACCATCACGCATCCCTCGCATTTTCGGATCGCGTTTTCTCTCGACGGCACGGACGACTTCGAGGATCCGGCCGACTTCGATGACTTTTACACGAACGAGGCGGTCTTGGCCGACGACATCCCGGATCGCGAGGAAGGCGGGCATTACGAGTACGAGGTCGAACTGCCCAGCCAGGCCTGCGAGAGGTGCACGTTGCAGGTGATCCAGGTGATGTACGACCGCGAGCCTTACGGCCCCGGCTCGCTGTATTGGCAGTGCGCCGATGTTCAGCTGCACCCGGGCGGCCCCATCGTCGCGCCGGAGCCGGAGAGCGGCTCGTGTCACGTTGCCGGGCGCGCCGGGGCCGGCGGGGCGTTGGTGGCGCTCATGGTGCTCGCCTCGCTGCGGGGCTTTGCGCAGCGCCGGCGCGAGTGAGCAATCAGCGCCCCGTATCCCTCGAGCTCCCGAAGAGAGCGCACGCCAGGCCCCAAGGTATCGTCGCGATCGGTGGCAATCGAGCGGCGGAAGCGGTAAACGTGCATGACCCTTGAGGGGAGTTCGTGCCGCGCCGTGATCCGAGGCGGAGCACGCGTGTTCCTGTCAAACGAGCGAGGTTACCATGAAGCGTTTGATCTGCGTTCCCATCGCGCTGTTCGGGGCCCTTTTGCCTGCGGCGGCGCTCGCACATCCGGGCCACGGTCACGCAAGCGAGGCCGGCTTCGTAGCGGGCCTCGGGCATGCGTTCACCGGCGCCGACCACATCGTGGTTGCGGCGCTCATTCTGGCCGTGACGGCGCTCGTCGCCGGGGCCTCTGCGCGTCGTGCGCGCGCCGCGTTCGCGGGCGCGGCCGGCCTGGCCGTGGCGCACGCCGGGGTGCACGTCCTGTTTTCGAGCCACAGCCCGGGCTTCGCCGCGGGCGTGGTCGCGAGCAGCCTCGTGCTCTACGCCGCCGCGGCGGTGGCGGGGCTCGCC
>SLNH01000203.1 GCA_007133195.1 Nannocystineae bacterium
GATTCTGTGGGGCGCTTTATCCGGGAGGCACAGTCCGTCTACCGGATCCAGCACCGAAACATCGTCGGCGTCCACGACATCGTCGAGAGCGACACGGGCCCCACCTTCATCGTCATGGAGCTCCTCGAGGGAGACAGCCTGGGGAAGCTCCTCCGCAGGCCTGGGGAGCTGACGCCCGCGCGCAACCTGGATCTACTCATCCAAACCTGTGACGGCCTGGCGGCCGCGCACAAACAGAAAATCGTCCACCGCGATCTCAAGCCCGACAACATCTTCGTAAGCAGAGACGAGCAGGGCCGCGATCTCGTCAAGCTCCTCGACTTCGGCGTCGCCAAGCTCCTGTCCAGCCACGAGGGCGACGTCAACGTGCAGACCGTCGCCGGGGCCGTCATCGGTACCCCCGCGTTCATGTCGCCCGAGCAGGCCGGCGGCATGAGCATCGACGCGCGCTCGGATATCTACTCCCTCGGGGCGATCATGTACGAGCTATTTACCGGCTCGCCCCCGTTCAAGGGTAAGTCGTTCGGAGAGTTCGTCCGCAAACACCTAAACGAAAAGCCGCTGCCGCCCAGCGAGACCAAGGGCGGCCGGGATCTCGACCCGCGCATCGAAGCGATCATCGTCAAGTGCCTCGAAAAGAATCCGGCCAAGCGCTTCCCCGGGGCGATCGAGCTCCGCGAGGCTTTGGTCGAGATCCACGCCGAGCACGAGCCCGCCAGCGCGCCGGCGCCGGCGCCGGCCGAACCGGCCGAACGCCTGTCGGGGAGCGCGCAGAGCTCCTACGGAGGCGCGCCCGGCGCCGGTCTCGCACAGGAAATCGCCGCCGAGGCGCCGGCCCCCGCGGCGCTCGCGGAGAAGATCGACCCTGCCGCGCCGGGCGACGTTCCCCTGGGGACCCCGCCGTTTCAGGGCGAGCTTTCGCAAAGCGGCGAGCACCTTCCCACGCCGCCGCCGCACACGCCCTCTCCATTTCCCGGCCAAGTGGGAGAGGGCCCGGTCTCGCACGCGACGCCCTCAGGGGCGGCGCCAGCCGCGTCCCCTGCCGAATCGGTCCCACATGCGGCCCCTGGGACTCCCTACGCGGACGCGGGATCCGGCGCGTATCCGCCCCAGGCCGGGGTCGCGGCCTATGCGCCGTCCGGAGAGTATTCGGCCCAGGGGTACCCGATCGCCTCCCGCGCCGAGTCCCAGCCCTACCCCGTCCAGTACCAGACGGCCCTTACGCCAGGGCGCCAGGTATCCGGCCCTTACTCGGCCCAGCGCCCGGCGGTGTCTGCGCGAGGGACTGAGACCTCGTGGCGGCGAGCCCTCGTGTTGATGCTCGGGGGCGGCGCCGCCATCGGGGCGATCGCCGGCTTCGCCATCTTCGGGTTCTTCGGCGGAGACGACGAGGCGGCCGACCCGGCGGCCCCGGAGGACGTCGCAGCCTCGCCCAGCAGTCCGATCGTTACGTCCCACGCGCCTAGCCAAGACGACGACGGAAAGCACGGGACGATCCTCATCTGGTCGTCCCCCGATAATGCCGACGTGTCCGCGTTTCGGGCGGACGAGCCCATTTGCAAAACGCCTTGCGAATTTCGGCCGGGCGCGCAGGGTCCTCGGGTGCGCCGGTACATCGTCGACAAAGAGGGTTACAAAAGCGCGCTCGTCGAAGCCGACCTAGAGGACCCGGAGCGCCGGTACAACGTCACACTCGAGCCCGCCGATTAGCCGGCGGCGCGATCACTCGGGCCGCGGCTGGATGCCGTGCGCGCGGAGCTTCTTGTAAAGGTGTGAGCGCTCGAGCTGCAGCTCGCGCGCCGTGTTCGCCACGTGGTGGTCGTTGTCTGCCAGGGCTTCGAGCAAAATGTCCCGCTCGGCGGCCCCGACCAAGTCCTTGAGCGCGACGCCGCGGCGGTAGGCGCCGCGCGCAGAGCGCGCCGCGGGCAGGGCAGCGCGGATGTCCTCGGCCGAGATCGCCGTGCGCTCGCCGGTGAGAATCACGAGCCGCTCGACGAGGTTTCTGAGCTCGCGCACGTTGCCTGGCCAGGTGTGCTGCATGAGCAGCGTCATCGCGCCTTCCTCGATGCGCTTTCGCCGACGGTCGTTTTCGTCACACAGTCGCCGGACGAAGTGTTCGGCCAAAGCGGGGATGTCCTCGCGGCGCTCGCGCAGCGGCGGCACCTCGATGGGGACCACATTCAGTCGATAGTAAAGGTCTTCCCGAAAGCGCCCGTCCTCGATCTCCCGGGCCAGATCTTTGTTCGTGGCGGCGACGACGCGGACGTCGACCTGGATCGACGTCGCCCCGCCCACGCGCTCGAGCTCGCCCTCCTGCAAAACGCGCAGCACCTTCGCCTGCGCGCTCGGGCTCATGTCGCCGATCTCGTCGAGAAACAGCGTGCCGCCGTCAGCGAGCTCGAACTTGCCGCGCCGCATGTTCGTGGCCCCCGTAAACGCCCCCTTTTCGTGACCGAAAAGCTCGCTCTCGATGAGCTCGGCGGGGATCGCGGCGCAGTTGAGCTTGACGAAGGCGCCTCCCGCGCGGCGCGAGCCGTCGTGAATCGCGCGCGCGACGAGCTCTTTGCCGGTCCCGTTTTCCCCGGTGATGAGCACCCGGCCCGCGGTCGGGGCGGTGACGCGCACGGCCTCGTAGACGTCGGCCATTCGCGCGCTCTTGCCGATCATCTCGAGATCGGCCTCGGCGCGCGCGCGGAGCTGGGCGTGCTCGCGGCGGAGCTTTTCGAACGACAGCGCGTTTTGCAGCGTGATGACCAGCTTATCGGTGGAGATCGGCTTTTCGACGAAATCGTGGGCGCCGAGCTTCGTCGCGCGCACCGCGGTCTCGATCGTCGCGTTGCCCGACATCATGACCACCGTGACGTCCGGGTGGCGCTCGCGGATCCGCTCGAGCACGGCGAGCCCGTCGAGGTCGGGCATGACGACGTCTACGAGCGCGAGATCCACGGCCGTATCGGTGAGCTTGTCGAGCGCCACCGTCCCGGAGCCAGCGACGTCGACGCGAAATCCTTCGAGCTCGAGGGCGCGCCGCGTCGTCGTTAGAATATTCGGCTCGTCGTCGATGACGAGGACCCGAGCGGCCGCGCTCGCTCCCACGGTATTGTCCTCCATCACCTCACCTCGTGCCTGGCCGACGCCTTCCGGACCGCCCAGCGGCCCGCTCGCGCGCAGCCCTGGTTTCGCCGCTTCTCATCAGTCGTGGATCCTCGACCCACTGGTCGTCGCTCCTCACAGGCCACGGGGGACGTCTCACCGAATTCGGAGCATGGTGCCTCGGCCGAGGGCGCAACCGCGGCCGGCGCACGCCGGCAGAAGAGCGGATCGTCGGCATGCATCCCCGAGCTCCTCGCGGGCCGCGCCGCCGACCTGTCTCGCGGGAAATGGTAGCTCGGATCGGGGATCCCGCCAAGCGCGCCCCACCCCCGGTGCGCGGCGGCCGCTCGCACAATCCCCCAGGAACCGGGGCGAGCGCTGTTCGCCTCCAGTGGCGCGCTTTCGCCTTGTTGACTCGCGCCGGCGGGCGGCATAGGGTTTCGATGGCGCGGTAGTCTAGCGATGCAGAACTCCTGGTTGAGCACGGCGTCGGTCGCCTTGGTGGTTTCGCTTTCCCCTGGGTGTTTTTGGGTGACCACCCAACATCAGGGCGAGCAGCTTCGCGAGGACATCGATCGGCTCGAATCCCAGGTCGGGGAGCAACAAGAGACCCTCGGCACCCGGGTGGAGCGCCTGCAGGAGGTCCTCGACGAGGCGACCGATCTGCTGGCGCGAAACAGCGCCGATTTGGGCGCCGACGTCAATGAGCTCGTCGAGGAGCAGGCCAAGCTAAACGGCATCGTGATGGAAGCCTCGCGCGAGGTCGCCGAGCTCAGAAACGAGCTGGCCGTGATGACGAGCCAACAAGACGATGTCCAGCAGCGCCTCGTGCTCCTCGAGCGGCGGGTCGAGGAGGAAGAGCTCGACGATCCAGACGAGCTCTTCGCCGTCGGCCGAGAGCATTTCACCGACGGGGACTACGAGAGCGCCACGGAGTTTTTCCGTTACCTGGTCATCAAGTACCCAGACTTCGAGAAGGCCGACGAAGCGCAGTACCACCGCGGCGAGTCGCACTACAGGCTCGACAACTACGAGTCGGCGCTCGGCGAGTTTCAGCGGGTGTTCGAGAATCACCCGGACAGCGACATCGCCGACGACGCGCTGTTTCGGGCCGGGGAGACGGCGTTTCGGCTGAAGTGGTGCACGGACGCCCGCGCCTACCTCACGCTCCTTCGCCAGGAATACCCGGATTCGCCACTGGCCGAGCGGGCCGGCCGTTTGGAGAACCAAATCCGCCGGTCTCAGGACGACTCCTCGCGATGCGAAAACTAACGCGCGAAGCTCATTTGTCGCGGGAGGCTCGGACCTCGCCGCGCGCGGTCGTGTGGGTGGTGAGCGCGCTCGCCGTGCTGTTTGCGCTGGTGGCGCTCGCGGTGCCGGCGCTTTTGTCGGCGGCGCTCCTCGTGCGCGGCGTGGGCGAAGGGTTTCCCAGCTGGGTGGCGCTCGGCGTCCTGTCCGGGGGCCTGTGGTCGCTCATGCTGGTGAGCACCCTCCGGCGCACCGGAGCGACCCGCGGGGCCCATCCGCCGCCAGGCAGCGCTAGCGCCGCCACGCCGCCGCGATCCGACGCCCCGCCCGCGTCGGATCCGGCGCGCGATTGACCGCAGAAATCGCACACGCCGCGCTCGCGCCCGCGGCGGCGATGTCCTCTGCGTGCTCCGGGCCAATGCCTCCGATGGCCACGACCGGCACGTCCGACGCGCGCTCGGCTGCGCGCGCGAGCCCGGCGAGCCCCTGCGCGGGGTCGGGGTTTTCCTTGGTGCTCGTGGAAAACACCGGACCGAAGCCCACGTAGTCGGCGCCGGCGGCGAGCGCCGCACCGAGCTCGGCGTCGTTGTGCGTGGACACGCCGATGATGAGCGGCCTTGCGGGCCTGGCGCGCCGGGCGATGGCGCGGGCGTCGGCGATGGGGAGATCTCGCTGGCCGAGGTGAACGGCGTCGGCGCCGGCGGCCAGGGCGACGTCGAGCCGGTCGTTTACGACGAGGAGCGCGCCGGAGGCCTCGGCGATGGGGCGGGCGCGGCGGGCGGCGGCGAGCAGTTCGGCCGTGCTCGCCCGCTTGTGGCGCAGTTGGATGGCGCACGGCGACGCCGCCGCGATCGCCTGGGCGAGCTCAGGATCGTCGCGGTCGAGGACCGCGTAGTAGCCAAACATGTCGTGGACCCGCGTCATCGCGCAGGTCAGGGTAGGATCCGGACGGGACTATGCAAACCTCTATCCGGCGCGCAGAAGGAAGTTACCGCCTCGTCTCGGAGCACACCCCCACCGGCGACCAGCCCGTGGCGATCCGCGAGCTCGAAGACGGCCTTCGCCGGGGCGACCGCCACCAGGTTCTGCTCGGGATCACCGGCTCCGGAAAAACCTTCACGATGGCGAACGTGATCGCCAACGTGGGACGCCCGGCGCTCATCATCGCCCCGAACAAGACGCTCGCCGCGCAGCTGTACGGCGAGCTCAAGGAGCTGTTCCCGGATAACGCCGTTCACTACTTCGTGAGCTACTACGACTACTACCAGCCCGAGGCCTACGTCCCCACGACCGACACCTACATCGAGAAGGACTCGCTCATAAACGACGAGATCGATCGCATGCGGCACGCGGCCACCTACGCGCTACTGTCGCGCCGCGACGCGATCATCGTCGCCTCGGTGTCGTGCATCTACGGCATCGGCGCGCGCGAGATGTACGAGTCGATGACCCTCGAGCTCGACGTCGGCGCCGAGGCAGGCCGCGACACTCTGTTGCGGCGGCTCGTCGAGCTTCAGTACCAGCGAAACGACATCGACTTTCACCGCGGCGCGTTTCGCGTGCGCGGCGACGTCATCGAGGTGTTTCCGGCCTACGAGGCCGACACGGCTGTCCGCATCGAGCTCTTCGGCGATGAGATCGAGACTTTGGCCGAAATCGATCCGCTGCGCGGGGTGGTCAAGCGACGCATGGAGCGCTCGGTCATCTTCCCCGCCTCGCACTACGTCACCCCTGCCGACGAGCTGCGGCGCGCGACCGAGGCGATCAAGGCCGAGCTCCGGCACCGGCTCGAAGAGCTCAGCCACCAGGAAAAGCTCCTCGAGCGCCAGCGCCTCGAGCAGCGCACGCTTTACGACATCGAGTGCCTCGAACAAATGGGGTTTTGCCAGGGCATCGAAAACTACGCGCGCCACTTGTCGGGCCGCGCGCCGGGCGAGCCCCCGCCCACGCTCATCGACTACTTTCCCGACGACTTCATCATGATCCTCGATGAGTCCCACCAGACCGTGCCGCAGATCCAGGCGATGTTTCGCGGCGACCGGTCGCGCAAGGAGACGCTCGTCGATTACGGGTTCCGACTTCCGAGCGCCCTGGACAACCGGCCGCTCCGCTTCGACGAGTGGGAGGCGCGCGTCGGCCAGGCGGTCTACGTGTCGGCCACCCCTGCCGACTACGAGCTCGAAAAGGCGCAGGGCGTGGTCGTCGAGCAGATCATCCGTCCCACCGGCCTCCTCGATCCCGAGGTCGAGGTCCGCCCGGTCGGCCAGCAGGTCGACGATCTCTTGGCGGAGGTCAGGGCGCGGGCCGAGGCCGGGCAGCGGGTGCTCGTCACCACGCTCACCAAACGCATGGCCGAAGACCTCACCGAGTACTACCGAGAGCTCGGCGTCGGCGTGCGCTACTTGCACTCGGATATCGACACCATCGAGCGCGTCGAGCTCATCCGGGGCCTGCGCCGCGGCGAGTACGACGTCCTGGTGGGCATCAACCTGCTCCGCGAGGGCTTAGACATCCCGGAGGTATCGCTCGTCGCCATCTTGGACGCCGACAAAGAGGGGTTTTTGCGCTCGTCGCGCTCGCTCATCCAGACCATCGGGCGAGCCGCGCGAAACGTCCACGGCAAAGTCATCCTCTACGCGGATCGCGTCACCGACTCCATCCGCTACGCGATGGACGAGACGAGCCGCCGACGCGACATTCAGGCGCGCTACAACGAGGCGCATGGCATCACCCCGCGCTCGGTGCAGCGGGCGATCTTGCGCATCGGCGAGCAGGCCAGCGCCCCCGAGGCCGACTTCCGAGACCACGCCAAGATCGGCGAGCGCATCGCCAAGGTGGAGATCGAGAGCCCTGACGACCTGCGCAAGAAGATCGCCGACATCCGCGCCGAGATGAAGCGGGCCGCGGACGAGCTCGACTTCGAGCGCGCCGCCGAGCTCCGCGACCAGGCCAAAGAGCTCGAGTCCTTAGACCTCGCCCTCGGCTAACGCCCGCCGCGGGAGCAGCCGAGACCCGCCGCTTGGCCGCTACCGGCGCCGGTATAACAGGCGCCAGATCGGGCGGCCCTTGGCCTGACAGTAAACCTCGCGCGCCGAGCGCGCGCCGTATGGGTTATCGCCCTTCCAAAACGACCATGGGCCGCTTTCGTTTGCGAACTCGTCCTCGGCGCGCTCGAACACCTCGAGCGCATCCAGCGCGATGTCCCACACGTCGGTTTGCACGAACAGCTCGCCGCCGGGCTCCATCATCCACGCGAGGTCGGCCGCGAGCCCCTCGTCGATCATGCGCCGCTTGTGATGGCGCTTTTTGAACCAGGGATCCGGAAAGTTCAAATACACCCGGCTCACCCGGCCCGCCGGCAGCACCTCGCGAAGGTGATGATTCGCGTGGCAAAACAGCGCCTGGACTGGCGCGCCCTGCTCTTTCGCGCGCGCGTTCACCCACGCGGCCATGCCCTCGCGGATTTCGATCCCCACGTAGTCCCGGCTCGGATCCTGGCCCGCGCGCTCGAACAGAAACTGCGCCTCGGCGCACCCGATCTCCACCTCCACGCGCCGCCGCGGTGACAGCGCCGGCGCCTCGACCCGCAGCGCCTCGAACGACACCTCGAGCGGATTTACGTGTTGCCGAACCCGCATCTTGCCGATCCTAGAAAAATACGCTGGGGGCTGCCAGCGCGCGTCCCGCCGCACCGGAGGGCCGCGAGGCCCTCACCCCCGAGCGGCCTCCGCGGCCAGGGCGAGGTGGCCGAACTCGCGGACATTCGTGGGCGAGGGCAGCTCGGTGAGCTCGCGCCCGTCCACCCAGCGGTAATCGGAGAACTCGTGGTTGGGCGTCACCGCGGCGCCGTCCGGAACGTCGGCCACGAACACGAAGTTCATGTGGAGCCCCTTTTCCCCCGCGAGGTGCTCCTCGTAGCCGAGAAAACCGGGCGGAACGCCCTCGCACGCGCCGCGCAGCACCGAAAACCGCCCCTCGAGTCCGGTCTCCTCGCGAAGCTCGCGGCGCGCCGCTTCGAGCGGCGTCTCGCCGAGCGCGAGCTCGCCGCCTACCGGGAGCCAGGTTTCGAGCCGGCGGTGGGAGATCACGAGCACCCGGCCGCCGGCGCCGCCCGTGCGGGCGTACACGGCCACCGAAAACGCCCGTCGCTCCGCCACGGGCTTACTTGGGGACCTGTTTCCAGTCCTCGAGGAACTTCTCGAGGCCGGCGTCGGTCAGCGGGTGCTTGGCGAGTTGGAGAAGCACCTTCAAAGGGCACGTCGAAACATCGGCGCCGAGCTTGGCCGCTTCGAGAACGTGCATCGGATGCCGCACGGAGGCGACCAAGACCTGCGTCGGGAACTCGTAGGTGCGGTAGATCTCGACGATGTCCGCGACCACGTTCATGCCGTCGTCGGACACGTCGTCGAGCCTGCCGACGAACGGCGAGATGTACGTCGCTCCCGCCTTCGCAGCGAGCAGCGCTTGCGGGGCCGAAAAGCACAGGGTGACGTTCGTTTGGATCCCCTCGCGGGACACCGTGCGCGTGGCCTTGAGCCCTTCGGGGGTGAGCGGCAGCTTGACGACGATGTTGTCGTTTAGCGCCGCGTACTCGCGGGCCTCGGCGACCATGTCGTCATGGGTGGTGCCGATGACCTCCGCGGACACCGGGCCGCGCACGATATCGCAGATTTCGAGGAGCACTTCCTTGAACGGGCGCCCCGTTTTGGCTACGAGCGAGGGGTTCGTGGTCACTCCGTCGAGGAGCCCCATGCTCGCCGCCTCTTTGATCTCCGCGACGTCAGCGGAATCGATAAAGAACTTCATTTGAGCGCGACCTCCACTTGCGGCTCTTCCTCACCGCGCGTAGGGTGGGCTTTTCCCGTGATCTTCGGGCGGCGCTCCCGGCGGCGTTGCGCCTCCGAGTGCGGATTGGGCCTCCGCGACAGCGGCGCGTACCTCGTCCACCGCGCGACTCAGCTCCTCGAGTCGCGTCTGCGCGGCCGCGATCTCCTCCAGCTGTTGGCTAAGCCGCCTCTCGAGCTCCCCGGGTCTCACACCGGCAATGTACGCGGGGGCCCCCGGGGAGTCAATCGGCGCCGATGCCGCCGCGCGC